>SLKL01000116.1 GCA_007134625.1 Saprospiraceae bacterium | reverse complement strand
CACCACCACCCATCGGGTGATCTACCGGATTCATTACAACACCTCTAACTCTCGGGCGTTTACCTCTCCAACGGTTTCTACCGGCTTTACCCATAACCTGTTGGTTGTGATCCGGATTTGAGGTAGTTCCGATCGTTGCTCTACAAGTCAAGAGAATTCTCCTTGTCTCACCGGAAGGCAACTTTACTGTCGCATATTTTCCCTCTCTACCCATCAACTGACCGTAAGTACCTGCACCTCTCGCTAAAGCAGCACCTTTCCCCGGCTGCAACTCAATGGCGTGAATCATAGAACCTAAGGGCACTTCACTAAGGAAAAGTGTGTTACCGGGATCCGGAGATGCACCTTTACCTGATTGTATAGTATCACCAACCTTTATACCGTTAGGGGCTATAATATATCTTTTCTCACCATCCGGATAGAATACGAGTGCTATAAAAGCACTCCTATTGGGATCGTACTCGATAGTTTTAATAATACCCGGAATACCATCTTTGTCCCTTTTAAAATCGACTAAACGATACCTTTTCTTGTGACCACCACCTCTTTGCCTGACAGTCATCTTTCCGGTCTTATTTCTACCGCCGGTACTTTTCTTCGACTTGAGGAGACTTTTCTCTGGAGTATCTGTTGTTAGTACAGAATAATCCATCCCTACTCTTGTACGGGTACCGGGCGTTATCGGATTATATTTTTTTAATGGCATTATACTACTATTTTATCTCGCTAAACAATATTAAATATCACCGAAGAAGTCAATGACAGCACCATCTGTAACGGTAATAACCGCTTTCTTGTACGCAGGCACGCTTCCTTTGACATAACCTCTTTTGGTATTTCTATTTTTATTCTTTGAAGGCATAATCATTGTGTTTACTGATTCTACCTTAACTTCATACATTTCTTCAATTGCTCTTTTGATATCTTTTTTTGTAGATTTTTTATCCACCACAAAAGAATATTGATTGACTTTTTCAGTCAGCATTTCTGATTTTTCAGAAATAATTGGTTTTACAAGTACACGCTTAGACATGATATTCCTATTCTCTGGTTATTTAAACAAGTTCCTTTTCCTTAAAAAAATCCAAACTACTTTCAGAAAAATAAACTCTTTCTGAGTGCATTAAATCCAAAACGTTGATGTCCTTAACATTCATAAGCTTTGAATTCGGTATATTTCTACTACTTAGGTAAAGGTTTTTATCGTAATCACTAATCAAGAAAAGAGTTTTAGTCTGATCCGGATTAAGGCTGCTGAAAATTTCAGAAAACTGTTTAGTATTTGGCTCATCAAAAGTAAATTCTTCGACAACACCAATCTTCCCTGCAGCCATTTTAGCTGAAAGAGCAGAATTTCTGGCAAGTTTCTTTACCTTTTTATTCACCTTTTGTGAATAATCCCTCGGCTCAGGTCCAAACATTCTACCACCACCTCTAAACAAAGGGTTTTTAATATCTCCGGCACGTGCAGTACCTGTACCCTTCTGCTTCTTGATCTTTCTTGTCGACCCGGCAACATCTCCTCTTTCCTTAGAAGCATGTGTACCTTGTCTTTTGTTAGCTTGAGCTGCTTTCACAGCCAGATAAATGACGTGTTCATTGGGTTCAATACCGAACACTTCCTCAGGTAACTCAACTGATTTGCCTGTACCTTGACCTTTGATATCTAAAACTTCAAGTTTCATCTTTAATCTGTTTTAAACGAAAGGAAATTAATCCTCCCATTGCAGTTATGTCCGACAAGCTGCCGGTTTACTAAATTATTTTTCAATCATTACATAAGCTCCTTTATGTCCGGGCAATGCACCCTTAATAAGCAGCAAATTCTTTTCAGGTAGAATCTTTACAACTCGAAGGTTCTTAACCTTTACACGATCACCTCCGGTTCTTCCGGCCATTCGCATACCCTTGAATACCTTAGACGGATCTGATCCGGCACCGATAGAACCCGGGTGACGTTGTCTGTTGTGTTGACCGTGAGTCGCTTGTCCGACACCACCAAAACCATGTCTTTTTACAACACCCTGAAAACCTTTACCTTTACTAACGCCAATGGCGCTAACTTTATCTCCTTCTGCAAAGACCTCTTCCACACGCACTTCATCACCTAATACTTTATCAAGATTGAAGTCTCTAAACTCTCTCATCAATCTCTTTGGTCCTGTACCTGCTTTGTCCAGATGGCCTTTTATAGCCTTGGAGGTATTCTTTGCTTTTGCGGCATCAAATGCTAATTGAAAAGCACTGTAACCGTCAACATCCTCACTTTTTATTTGAGAAACAACATTTGGACCAGCCTCTACTACTGTACAAGCTACGTACTCTCCAAATTCATTGAAGATGCTGGTCATGCCTATTTTGCGTCCTATTATTCCGTTCACTTTCTGGCAATTTTAATGGTTTAAAAATATACGTCTAACTGGGTTGAACATCCGCTCTACTCCAAATTAAACCCATAAATATATCGTCGGAGATCCAATGCTCCGAAAAACAAATTACTATCTAAATTACGTCAACTTTACTTGTATGTCGACCCCACTTGGTAATTCCAATTTTGACAGTGCATCCACTGTCTTTGGAGTGGGAGTATAAATCTCGATTAATCTTTTGTGGGTCCTGATTTGAAACTGCTCTCGAGATTTCTTGTTGACGTGTGGCGAACGCAACACGGTGAAGACTTCTTTCTCGGTGGGCAGCGGAATCGGACCTGCTACAACAGCTCCACTGTTGCGTACGGTTCTAACGATCTTCTCCGTTGACTTATCTACCAGATTGTGGTCATAAGACCGGAGTTTGATTCTAATTTTCTGATTCATAGCCTATTTTGAGAATAAAATAAGATTATTAAATTTATTTATAATTTGCCTAAATTTAGGCGTTTACACTTCCTTTTGCTTTTTCAATCACTTCGTCTGCGATACCTGAAGGTGCCGGAGAATAGTGAGAGAATTCCATTGATGAAGCAGCTCTACCTGATGTAATGGTTCTCAACTGAGTTACATAACCAAACATCTCACTTAAAGGTACTTCAGCTTTAACTACTACTGCATTGGCTTTCATTTCCTGACCTTTAATAAGACCTCTTCTTCTATTCAAATCTCCAATGACGTTACCTGTATATTCATCCGGAGTAGTTACCTCCAGTTTCATTATAGGCTCAAGAAGTACAGGACCTGCATTTTTTGCAGCTACTTTAAATCCTTCTTTTGCACACAATTCAAAAGCGATTGGCTTCGAGTCAACGGCGTGGGTAGAACCATCGTAAACTCTTACCTTCATACTGTCAATATTAAACCCTGCTAAAATTCCATTATCCATCATCTCATTGAAACCTTTCTGCACGGCAGGCAGAAGTTCTCTTGGAATTGATCCTCCAACGATTGCATTGACAAATTGAAGTCTTACCTTACCCGCTTTAAAATCATCGCTTTCCAGGAATTCCTCATCGGCTGGCCCTAGTTCGAATTCCATATCCGCAAATAGACCGGAACCACCTGTCTGCTTCTTTAACTTCTCTCTGTGACTCACAGTCTTTGTAAGAGCTTCCTTGTAATTCACCTGAGGAGCTCCCTGATTGATTTCTACCTTAAACTCTCTTCTCAATCTGTCCACAATGATTTCAAGGTGAAGCTCACCCATACCGCTAATTACGGTTTGGTTGGTTTCTTCATCGTATCTCACTCTAAAAGTAGGATCTTCCTCGGCCAATTTAGCCAAACCCATTCCCAGTTTCTCAAGATCTTTTTGAGTTTTTGGTTCTACGGCAAGACCGATTACCGGATCGGGGAAAGTTATATTTTCAAGAACTATCGGGTGATCAAGATCACAAATAGTATCTCCTGTTTTCAAATCTTTAAATCCAACTGCTGCAGCAATATCACCGGCCTCCACTCTATCAATCGGATTCTGCTTATTGGAATGCATCTGATATAGTCGGGAAATTCTCTCTTTCTTATCAGAACGAGTATTAAGAACGTAAGAACCTGCATCTAAAGTTCCTGAATAAGTTCTAAAAAACGCTAAACGTCCAACAAATGGATCAGTTGCGATCTTAAATGCCAATGCGCAGAATGGATCATCAACAGACGGTCTTCTCTTTACTTCTTCTTCGGTTTTCGGGTTAGTCCCAACAACTGCCTCAATATCTACCGGCGATGGAAGGAACGAACAAACCGCATCCAGCACTGCCTGTACACCTTTATTTTTAAATGCAGTTCCACAGAATATAGGCGTGATACTCATATCTATCACTGCTTTTCTGATTGCTGCACGAATTTCATCGGCTGTAATTCTATCAGGATCCTCAAAAAACTTCTCCATCAAGCTCTCGTCATACTCAGCAACACTCTCGAGTAATTTTTCTCTGTATTCATCAACAGTGTCCTGAAGATCAGCGGGAATATCAACAACTTCGTAAGTCATCCCCATATCTTCCTCATTCCAGATAATTGCCTGATTTGTAATCAAGTCAACTACTCCCTTAAAATCATCTTCTGCACCGATAGGCACTTGCATTGGAACCGGATTGGCACCTAACATTTCTTTGACTTGCTTTACCACCTCAAAGAAATCAGCACCTGACCGATCCATTTTGTTTACAAAACCCAATCTTGGAACCTTATATCTGTCGGCTTGTCTCCAAACTGTTTCAGATTGAGGCTCAACACCACTTACTGCACAAAAAAGAGCAACTACACCATCCAATACTCTCAAAGAACGCTCTACCTCAACGGTAAAATCAACGTGTCCGGGGGTATCAATAATATTAACAGTATAATCTTCATCTTTCCACTTCCAGCTTGTTTTGGTAGCAGCCGAAGTAATAGTAATACCTCTTTCCTGCTCCTGCTCCATCCAGTCCATAGTTGCAGCACCATCGTGCACTTCACCTATCTTGTGGCTTAGACCTGTATAAAAAAGAATTCTCTCAGTGGTCGTTGTTTTTCCTGCATCGATGTGAGCAGCAATTCCAATATTCCGGGTTTTGGTTAAGTCTTTGGACATGTTAAATTAAACTATTTTATTTTATATATAAGATGTATGATAAATTATACTCTAAAGTGTGCAAATGCTCTGTTCGACTCAGCCATTTTGTGTGTATCCTCTTTTCTCTTTACAGCTGCTCCTTCTCCCTTACTTGCCGCTATCACCTCTGCTGCTAATTTCTCTGCCATACCTTTACCTCCTCTTTGTCTTGCAAAACGAATCATCCACTTCATACCGATAGACAATTTTCTGTTTGCCGGGATATCTGTAGGAATCTGAAAAGTAGCACCACCTATTCTTCTACTTCTCACCTCTACTTGTGGAGTAACATTACTGATCGCTTTTCTCCAAATCTCATGCTCATCTTCACCTGTCCTTTCCTTCACAATATCCATTGCATCGTAAAACAACTGGTAAGCAGTACTTTTCTTCCCTTGAAGCATCAGGTTATTCACAAAGCGGGTCACCATCTGGTCTCCGTATCTTGGGTCGGGCTGTATCGCTCTTACTTTTGGTTTCTTTTTTCTCATCTTTTATCTATAGCTGTATTGTGATCAAATATTTAATATGCCTTATTTAGGTCTTTTTGCACCGTATCGCGAACGGCTTTGCTTCCTGTCCTGTACACCTGCCGTATCGAGCGCACCCCTTACTATTCTATATCTAACCCCGGGCAAATCCTTCACCCTACCTCCCTGAATCAATACAATAGAGTGCTCCTGAAGATTGTGACCTTCACCAGGAATATAGGCAATCACCTCAATTCCATTGGTCAATCTCACCTTTGCAACCTTTCTCAATGCAGAATTTGGCTTCTTAGGAGTAGTTGTATAAACCCTAGTACAAACACCTCTTCTCTGCGGACAAGACTCTAAAGCTCTTGATTTACTCTTTACTTCAATTTTTTTTCGGCCCTTTCGAACCAATTGATTAATTGTTGGCATATTTTACAAAAAATGTATTTTTACAAAAAATATCGGATTGTGCTGAATTTGAGCGTTTTAAAAGCAAAAACAGCCCGTTCCGAAAATGAGACCGCAAATATAGAGCTATTTTTCAATTCGCAGTATATATGAAGAATATATTTTTTTCAATAAATCTCATATTTAATTTTTTTTAATGCATTATGAGCTAAGCCCGACAAATTCTGAATAAAAGATACCATGGAGAATAAATTAAAAATAAAATTAGGGGACAAAAATGACCTTGGGGATGTCTATTTTTTAGTAAAGGCCCTTGCCAAATACGAAAAAGCTGAAAATGAGGTGATTACTAATCCAGAAGAGTATATTCAACTATTTAAAAGAGGACTCTTCAGGTGCCTGGTGGCTGAATTGGACGGCAAAAC
Source organism: Saprospiraceae bacterium (assembly GCA_007134625.1). Lineage (GTDB taxonomy): Bacteria > Bacteroidota > Bacteroidia > Chitinophagales > Saprospiraceae > PWJY01. Next base: position 1,153 of record SLKL01000116.1, on the reverse strand, counting down.
AGTTGGAATGATGGTCTTTTATGATGCTTTTTCAACCTGGAAAGGCAAAATGTTATGGCTTGAAGATTTTGTTGTCATTGAAGAATACCGTCGTTTTGGAATTGGAAAAAAATTATTTGACGAACTGATATCTATTGCAAAAAGAGAAAACTATCGTCTTATTAAGTGGGAAGTTCTGGACTGGAATGAGCCGGCTATTCAATTTTACAAAAAAATAGGAGCAGTCCTCGAAACCAATTGGTGGGATGGAAAGTACTTTTTAGTGGAATGAACCCATACCCTACTTGTCATTTAGAGAAACAAAAACCAATCGCTAATATATGAATGAGTCCGCTCCGAAAACCCCTTTCTATTACAAATTGCTGCAAAATCCACTACCTTTGTAGGGGGCGGGCACTGATTAATCTTGTCTCGTAATGTCACCAATAATTGACGAGACGAGGCGAGGCGAACACCGATTAACGATTAACGATTTACGATTTTAGAAGTGTTTTTGTTTTAGAACTATTTCCAAAATTCAGATCCACATTGAACGATATGAACTTCTAAAATCGAATATCAGTGCACGTTCCCAACGAAGTTGGTGAATTTTTTGCTTGTCTCGTCCTCAGTCCCGCCACCTTTAATCCCTAATAAAACTATACTGGATTCTCCCATCAAAAAAATCTTAGAAGAATGCATGATTTAAGTATCAGTAAAAAGAATATTTAAATATAAAGGTGATTCAGTTTTAGCAATGGGCCTAATGTAATAGTTTAAAAATCTCTTTCTACTAATCTTTTGGCGAGATCAGTCATTAATTCCTTTTTGTCTTCAGATAGGTTACTTTGTTGGATTTCTGTAAGAGACTGTTCCAGCAATTGGTTGGCAAATGCCATTGCCTCACCTGCAACGTCATATAGTTCATATATTTCAAGCACACGCTTAAGGTCACTTTCCTCTACTTTTTCCTGATCCATCAATTGCATTAAAAAGTTCCTGTCTTCCTGTTCAGCAATGTCCGTTGCTACAAACCAAAGCCAGGTTTTCTTCTTTTGAAGAATATCACCACCTTGCTTTTTACCTGTTGCCTGAGGGTCACCGAAAGCATCTATCCAATCGTCCATTATCTGAAAGGCTACTCCAACATTATATCCAAATTGAAACAGATATT
>SLKL01000216.1 GCA_007134625.1 Saprospiraceae bacterium | reverse complement strand
CTTCTTTTAAAATAGTATTCAATCCTACCTATTTTACTCTACTAAACTTATAAAACTTCAGCACTTTTATACATAATTTTTGGATCAGCTTTACATCATTAATCTGAAGCAAGAGCTATTATTTTTAATGTGGATAAAGTCTTCTTAATTATTAACAGATCGTGGAAAACTTATATTAAGAAAACATTACCTGTTAATTATACATATTGCCTACCTGTATTTATGTGGATAAATCTAAATCCTATGTGGATAACTTTATAGGATATAATATCAAGGCTGTGGTTTACCTACAATCTAGTCAATTTGACCAAAAATAAATAAATAGTAATCGACAAGTAAACTAAAGCAATGAATTTGGACAACAGATTTTTTTTAAAGGTCTTAATTTATATCTTTATGCTCCGAACTGTAGCTGACAAAAAGTTGATGAATCTTGTTTAGGAGAATATGGATTTGATTTTTACCGGAATCTTATTAGGACTTACCCTTTCTATTATGACTGGGCCTATTTTCATTACGCTTGTCCAAACGGGCATAGAGAGAGGATTTCGGGCTGGGGTAACAGTAGCATCAGGGTTTTGGACAAGTGATTTTTTATACATTTTTGTTATCAGCTATGCCATTTCATTCTTATTAGGTTTATCTGATGCAGAAAATTTTGAGGTTTTTATAGGTTTGATAGGAGGTGGCATTCTCTTAGTATTTGGTCTGATTTTATTTTTCTATGGGAGAGTACCCGCACAAAAAGGTGAAATAAGAAAGCCCCAAAGTGGTACTACCTATCTCGGATATTGGTCTCTGGGCTTTTTTATGAATACATTTAATCCCGGGACCTTTTTATTTTGGGTAGGAGTAACTTCAGTCATCTCTGAAAGTCTTCAACTTGATCTAAGCGACGCCATGCCATTTTTTGGTGGTCTTATGGGTACCATAATTATAACAGATGTGATAAAAGTAGCTCTTGCGAAAAGAATTAGTGCTTACCTTACCAACAAGGTTTTACTTCTTGTGCGTAGGATAGCCGGCCTGATTTTAGGAGGGTTTGGGGTAACTCTTTTATTGAGAGTTTTATATCAGGTAATATTTTGAAGACTTATATGTATTAAATTCAGTTGTCCAAAACCAACAACAATTCAGTTAAAATCATTGCAGTAGCACCCCACAAAACCTGACCATTCAAATCATAATAAGGTATATTTTTCAGTTGAATTCCTTTAGCTATGGGGATGTCCGTGGTTTTCTTAATTTTTTCTTCAAAAAAAATATGGAACTCAGGAGTAAGCACAACATCTATTTCAGCTGTTTGTAGTCTAAAATCTGGGATGCCATCAAACACGCCTACATAAGGATGAACAAGAAAATTACTGACAGGAATATAGAGTTTTGATAACTTTCCAAGAACTTCAATTTGATTGGGATTAACACCTATTTCCTCATTGGCTTCCCTCAGTGCGGTTTCCATCAGATTATCATCATGATCTTCATATTTGCCACCCGGAAAACCAATCTGACCTTTATGCCGGTCATCATGGTAGCGGCTACTTCTCCTGATGAAAATCAACTTCCAAACACCTTTTTCTTGATAGAATAGAGCCAAGACTCCTGCCTGACTGCAATCTTCAGGTGGCTCTTGTCTTCTATAATGACCCGATACTCCCATTATTTTGTGGGCATCAAAACCTGGTAAATCCCCACTTAATGCCTCTGTAATACGAACAGGAAGATTATTGAAATCCATTTTTCAAGAATTGCATAAAGTAAATAAGCCGGACTTAGGAAAGGTTTACTAAGAACCTGAATTACGTGGGTTAATATCCAAAGCCAAAGAAAAAAGATGTGAAACCTCTACTTCAGAAACTTGCCCAAGATTGCCTAAAGCATAGTCGATCCGCACACTACCTATTTTTAATCCTATACCTGCATTGGGCTGCACTTTCCATACATCGGTATCTCCATTGATGTCTTCAAGTACTTTTTGAAAATTATAAACTCCCCCACGCAAAAACACTATGTCTTTGTAACCGGCTTCAAATCCGATGCGTGGATCCATACTAAAGGCTGAGTTATTAACCAATGTATTTCTTTGTCCATCGGTAGTAAAATGAAAGTCTGTTGCCAGAAGAATAGAAAAATCTTCATTGATGTCTCTATACCAACTCACACCAAGAATAATTTGAGGCAGAGCAATTTCTGTGGAGCTCTCAGGAACCTGATTATTAGTTTGTTCTAAAATTGCTTTTTCTTCCTCCGAAAAGGAAAATGACCAACTGTTATAGGTAGTAGTAATATCACGAGCCATAATACCGAAACTCCAACTATCTGATCTGAATGTAGCTCCAAAGTCCAGACCAAAGCCCCATGCATTTGCAAACTGACCGGCTGATCGATGGATTATTTTCACATTTCCACCTACACCAAAACGCTCATCATTCAACACTCTTGCATAGGACAACAATCCCGCGTAATCACTGACAGAAAATCGTTCTATTCGATTATAGTCTATTGTACCATCAGGTGCATAAAGTCGAAGGGTGTTTTGAATTTGATCGACACCCAATCTAATCAAACTAAAAGAACCATAACTCCTTGTTCCATTGGAATTTAGGGATTTCCCAACACTTAAATAATCGTAATTCACTATCCCACCAAACCATTCAGCATGCATTGCTGCTATTTGGAAGTCTGCCTGATTAAAAGCCAAACCACCGGCATTCCAATACGCAGCAGTATTGTCTGAAACGTGTGCAGCCATCGCTCCACCCATACCATGAGAGCGAGCACCTACACCAATATTGAGAAATTCATTGACATATTTCGGAGTCTGCCCGTAAATATCTGCCGTGGTATAAACCAGTAAAAAGGAAAAAAGGATTGCGTACTTCATTTAAAATGGGATCGATGATTAATTGCAAAGACGTTCAAAAAACGTACCAAAAGTACTGAAATTGTAATCTTAGGAAAATTAGTATGGTTCGAAACGACGAGCTTTTATTCTAACCAACTAATTCCATCCATTGCTCCTCCAGCGAATCAATCTGATTTTTGATATCATCAAGCTTCGCTGACCACTCCCCTATTTCTTCTACCGGAATAGTTTGCTGTTCAAACTTTTCGAGGATTCCGGTTTTTTCAGTCTCCAGATTCTGAATTTTTTTCTCTAATCGTTTGATTTCTTTCTTCTTTTCTCTGTCTTCACTTTGTGAAACCTTAGGAGCTGATGAGGCAGATTTAGCGGTTTTCTGCTCTATCTGAGACTTATCGCGATCAGCCTGAAGTTGTTCATCCTGCCAGTTTCTGTAATCAGTATAACTTCCGGGAAAATCAATCAGCTTTCCATCTCCCTCAAAGACAAAAAGGTGATCGATTATCTTATCCATAAAAAAGCGATCATGGGATACAATCAACAAACAACCCGGAAAATCAAGTAAATAATCCTCAAGTACGTTTAGGGTAACGATGTCCAGATCGTTAGTAGGCTCATCGAGTATCAGAAAATTCGGATTCTGAATTAATATGGAAAGTAAATACAAGCGACGTTTCTCACCACCACTCAATCTGGAAATAAAAAGCTGCTGTTGGGCTGGCGGGAATAAAAATTGTTCCAGTAGTTGAGATGCAGACATTTTCCTGCCTTTTTCCAATGGAATATACTCTGCAATATCTCTGATAAAGTCCAAAACTCTTTTATCATCAGGTAATTTTAATCCGGATTGCTTAAAATACCCGATTTTTAAAGTTTCACCATGGACAACTGTTCCCTCATCCGGGGGAAGAATACCCGCAATGGTATCCAATAAAGTTGATTTCCCGGAGCCATTCGGTCCGACGATACCAACTCTGTCTTTTTTCTGAAATTTATAATGAAAGTCTTTGAACAGAATCAATTCATCGAAAGCTTTGCATATGTATCGCAGTTCAATGATTTTTGACCCTAAGCGCTCCGGTTTGATGGGGATACTCATCTCCTCTTTTTCCTTATGACCGGAGAGTTCTGACCTTAAACTATGAAACTTTTGTACTCTTGACTTAGACTTAGTTCCCCTTGCCTTAGGTTGACGCCTCACCCACTCCAGTTCAGTTTTCAACAGCTTTTTCCCCTTTTCAAAACTGATGGCCTCATTGGTTTCTCTGACTAGCTTTTTATCGAGATACTCACTGTAATTTCCCTGATATTTGTAGAGTTTTCCATTACTTAATTCAACGATGACTTTACATACTCTTTCCAGGAAATACCTGTCGTGGGTAATTAAAAACAAAGTGAGTTGTGGTCTGCTGAGAAATTCCTCTAACCATTCTATCATTTCCAGATCAAGATGGTTGGTAGGCTCATCAAGTATCAATAAATCGGGCTCGTCAAGAAGTATTTTTGCAAGAGCAAGGCGTTTTTTCTGACCTCCTGAAAGCTGGCTGGTCTTTAATTCAGGATTATCAAGTTTTAATTTGCTTAGCACCTCGTACATCTCTGCCTCCTTATCCCATCCCTTGTTTAGTTCTACATCATCCAGCGCTTTTTGAATAGATGCAGTATCATCGGGCCTGGTCAACATCACCTGCTCATAGTTCCTCAGAGCATTTAAAGCTTTATTATCACTGGCATAGATGGATTCACTGATGCTTAAGTCCGGATTTAGAATTGGTTCCTGTCTCAAGTAACCCACCCTAATTGAGGGATGAATAAAAACTTTAGCTTTATCTCCCTCCGGGGCTTCTTCGTTAGTAATAATACGCAAAAGGGAGGATTTTCCAGTGCCGTTCTCAGCTACGAGAGCAACCTTTTCACCTTTATTGATGTGGAGCGTAATATCTGAAAACAAAACCCTATCGCCATAGGAACGAGAAATGTTCTCAAAAGTCAGATAATTCAATTTGCAAGTATTTTACTGTGGTGATCTGCTATTTTACTTCTGAACCATTGAGTAAATCATTCATAATTTGAATGGTTTCAAAAATGTAAGCATCTTTTTGAATATTTTCAAAGAAAGATTCATTTCTTGCTATTCGACTACTGTCTGAATGAATGAATTCAAGATCAGCTTCAATATTGGAGATATGGATACTTTCAATGGGATCAAACATGTCTCTGAATTGATCAGCTTCTTCTTCACGCTCTCTTAAAAATTCGCGGTAAGCCTCAATACTCAACGGACGAAGAGAGTGATTCCTCATTCTTTTTAGTCTGTCAGCATTGGCTAAAACTTTAGTGAACAATTCATCTTCAGATATCCTCTCTTCTGATCTTTTGCGCAACCAATGAATTAGCTTATCATCCACTTCCCAAACATTTTGACTAAAATCTACGGCCGCTATTTCTGACCATTCCATTGCAAAATCATAGTCATTTTCACCAACAGTAACAAAATGGAAGTTATCTGGAATGACAATATCCGGCTGAACGCCCTTCAATTGGGTAGAGCCACCATCAATTCTATAAAATTTCTGCGTAGTCACTTTCAACTCCCCTAAAGGTTTTAAATCATTATGTCCCCTAACCATACGATCCAGGTTGTAAAACCTTTGAACTGTTCCTTTACCAAAAGTAGAATTACCGCCTACAATAATGGCCCTTCCGTAATCTTGCAGAGCAGCAGCTAATATTTCAGAGGCTGAAGCACTAAAAGAATTTACCATAATCACCAAAGGTCCCGAATAAACAACTTCATTTTCTCTGTTGGACAACACCTGTGGCTCACTTGCTCTTGCCTTAACCTGAACTACGGGACCCTCTTCTATAAAAAATCCGGACATATCAACTACATCGTTCAATGAACCACCGCCATTATTTCTAAGATCAAATATCAACCCATCAATATTCTCCTCGTTGAGTTTTTGTAATTCTGCTCTGACATCATCTTTACTGTTTCTCCCTTCTGAAGCATTTCCGATATTAAAGTAAAAACTAGGCAGATTTAAATAACCTATCCTCGTGTCCTGCCCTTCTTTTTGAAGGATGACAGACCTTGCAAAACCTTCTTCAAAAACAACTACATCCCTTATGATTTCAATGTCAACTACCTTATTATCAATTTTCCTGACAGTTAGCGTGACTTTACTACCTTTAGGACCACGGATAATAGATACTACATCGTCAAGACTCCAGCCACTAATATCAACAGGCTCTTCATCTTCCTGCGCTACTTTTAGAATCAGGTCATTGGGTTCCAATTCCCCTTGTTTCCAGGCAGGCCCCCCGGGAACTATACTTACAATCTTTACGTGTTCGCCTTCAGTAGTAAGTCTTGCACCTATACCCTCAAGTTGATTAGACATTCTCATGTCAAAATCCTGCTTATCCTTAGGTTTGAAGTAACCGGTATGGGGATCTTGTAAATTAGAAATGGTATTCAGGTAGATGTTGAATCTATCCTCCCTTTCCATACCTTTAATCCTATTTAGCCAGGTACTGATGCGATCCTCTACATTTTCTCTGGCTTCTTCAACCAATTCATCAATGTCGTAATCTTCGTCTTCTTCTAATCTATTAATCTGTCTAACTACATCATCAACGATCTGAAAGTGCACATATCGTTGCCATCTTTCTTTTAGCTCATCCTCATTCGCTACGAAATCAATCTTATCCCCATCTAATTCAAAGTAACCCTCTGCATCGAGATCAAAATCCATTTGAATTACTTCTTCAAAAATACTATGGGCTCTTTTTGCAGATTTTGACATTAACTCATCAGCCAAATCAAAAAATTCAAAAGTCGTATTTCTGATCTCTAAGTGTATCCTGTTTTCAAAACTTCTTAATTGGTCAATTTCGCTTTGAGTAAAGAAGCGCTTATTTCCGTCAAGCCCGCTTAAGAATTCATTGAAAACCAATGAGGAGAAGTCTTCATTGAATTCCCTGGGTTCAAAATGAAGACGGTCAATATGCGTCACAATTGATCTTAGTAAAACTTCTTCCTTAGTTGCAGAACTACCAATCCCGCTGAATATTTGACTACTCAGAAAAAAGAGTGATAGTCCAACCACTGCAACAGATAGATATATATTTCTTAAATTCATTTATTTAGTTTTCTCTGATATTGACTTGTAGAACACTACAAATGTCAGGCAGGTTCAAAATTAATTCTAATCTAGAGTTTCAGCAAAGTAACGGAATTTAGGGAAAACATATTTAAAAAAAGGTAAATTAATTTATTCCATTAATAAATTTGTACCCCTACACCTCCATCACCAAACTTTAACCATCGTCATTATTTCGTCTAAATGGATTAAAACGTCTGACCCTATCTTTAATATCATCAACTGGGTCAGTAATTGTTGTATCCTTAAGTAAATCTTTTAATCTTGCTTCGGCCTCTTTTTTGGCTTTTTCTCGTAATTCTTCTTCCTTCTGCCTGGCAACTTCCCTTAAAGAGTCAGCCTGTGCCTGTATGATAGAATCAGCTTGATCCCTACGATCTCTTACTTCGTCCTCAACCCTGTCCCGGACCCTGTCCGTTTCCCGTTCAATTCGATCTCTTACAACATCTTCTACCTGCTG
>SLKL01000257.1 GCA_007134625.1 Saprospiraceae bacterium | reverse complement strand
TTCTCAAGGACTGAATACGGTAAAAGAGTGATTTATACTTATGAGAGGGAGTGAAATATAACTTTACTGATTACACCAGATATTTTCAGGCATGTATGAATTGATTAAAATTTCAGCAAGATGACAAATACAATTTAAGTTTATCCTATATCTTAAGCTGACAATATAAAGTATGTCCAATGGCTTCTTAATATAAGTCTAAGATAATTGGACTTCAAGTAAATATTGAAATTCAAATATTCTTTAAACCAAAATGAAAAAACTAATCCTACTCATTGTTGCTGTAAGTTTTTTGAGTGAGGCACACGCTCAATTTGGTGTTAGAATGGGTACAAACATCGCGACATTGCATTATCCAGAAGAACCTTTTTATTTAGAAATCAAATCCATAATTGGGTTTAATATTGGAGCTTTATATGAGATGCAACTATCCGATAATTTTAGCCTTCAAGGTGAGTTGCATTTTATTCAGAAAGGTGCTAAAGAAGTGGACCCGGATTTTGATGAAGAGTATTGGCTTAGGCTCAATTATATTGACTTTGCAATAATGTCAAAGTATGTCCTGCTTAATATTGAGGAATCGATAAGACTTTACCTAGGTGTTACTCCCTATCTTGGCTATGCCCTCAGTGCAAAGATTGGGGAAGAATATGAAGGAAGAACTTTCACAGATTCAATTGATTTTGAGGAAGAAAATGTGAAAAGACTTGACTTTGGAATAGGCTTTGGCTTGGGTCTTACCCGGAACAATTGGTTCTTAGATGTACGATACAATATTGGTTTTCAAGATCTTGACGAAAGCGGCGAATTTGATTTTTTTCCCCTTTTTGGTCAAAGTGTTTACAACCGTGGCATCTTGATTGGGATTGGCTACCAATTCTAACTAATTCCATACCTTGAAAATCTGTGAACTTAAACCCTGACTAATCTTTTTCCCCAATCATTTAGGACTATATTATGAAGATCAAATATCCTTTTATTTTTTATAAATAATTCAACAAATTGAACTACCTTAGCACAATTAAGAAAATAAAACTTCATTAATCAAACCCAACAATAATGAAAAATCTAATTATCATCATCCTTCTTTTCAGCTTTGCAAATGAAATTCATGCTCAAATGGGTTTCAGAATCGGCACCAATATAGCGACATTAAATTTTGCCGAGGAGGATGAATATTTGGAAATCAAATCATTAATCGGACTCAATATTGGAGCATTATATGAGATGCAACTATCAGAAAAATTCAGCCTTCAAGGTGAATTGCATTTTATTCAGAAAGGCACCAGAGCAGAAGAAATTGATTATGATGAAAAGTTTTGGATTAGATTTAATTATATCGACCTTGCAATAATGTCAAAGTACTACCTCGCCAATATTGGAGAATCCACAAGACTGTATCTAAGTGCCACTCCATATCTTGGCTATGCTATAAATGGAAAATATGGGGAGGAGTATGATGGCAAAACCTACTCAGAATCAATAGATTTTAAGGAAGATGAAATAAGGCGATTTGATTTTGGAATAGGTTTAGGATTAGGTCTAAACTGGAATAATTGGTTCTTAGATATTAGATACAATATAGGTCTTCAAGATCTTGATGATTATGAGGAAGATTTCGATGATTATTACGACTATGACTTTAGTGTTTATCATCGTGGCATCTTGATTGGGATTGGTTACCAATTTTAATCGGTTTTTTTAGAAGCAAGAAAAGTTAGGAGATCTAATCGATACCCTACCTACTTCAAAAACCTCGCCGTCAAATTATCCTTTTTCTTGAGTAATTGGGTTAGGGTTCCCTGAAACATAATATTACCGCCATTTTTTCCGCCTCCCGGTCCCAAATCCACTACGTAATCGGCATTAAGTATTATATCCTGCTGATGCTCGATGATCAGAACGGTGTTGCCCAAATCCACTAACTCGTGGAGAATATCCAGTAAGTTCCTGATGTCTTCGTAATGCAAGCCGGTGGATGGTTCATCGAGTATGTAGAGGGTTTTTCCGGTACTGCGCTTGGCCAATTCCTGCGCGAGTTTGACCCTTTGCGCTTCTCCACCCGATAAGGTTGGAGCGGGTTGACCAAGGGTGATATAGCCCAATCCCACCCGTTGAATCATATGAAGAATCCGGTATATTTTGGGCATCGGCTGAAAGAATTCACAAGCTTCATCTATGGTCATATCAAGCACTTCGGATATGTTTTTATTGCGATAGACGATCTCAAGGGTTTCCCGGTTGTATCGCTGACCCATGCAAGTTTCGCAATCCACCAGCACATCGGGAAGAAAATTCATTTCCAGTGTCTTTTTTCCGGCTCCCTGACAGGTTTCGCACCTGCCTCCTTTTACGTTAAAAGAAAAACGCCCCGGTTTGTAGCCTCTGATTTTGGCTTCCTTGGTTTCTGCGTACAACTGCCTGATTGGAGTAAACACCCCGGTATAGGTAGCGGGATTAGACCTTGGAGTCCTGCCAATAGGAGATTGATCGATTTCAATGACTTTATCCAGGTGGTCCAGACCCTTTATGGAAGTATAAGGCAATGGATTTTTCACAGAATTATAAAAATGCTGTCGCAGTATGGGATACAAGGTCTCATTGATCAAACTCGACTTACCGCTACCCGACACTCCTGTTACACAGATAAATGTCCCCAGTGGTAAATTCAGGTTAACAGATTGCAAGTTATTCCCGCTTGCTCCGGTCAATTTCAGCTTTTTACCGTTCCCCTTCCGCTTGCGGGAATCCTGAGATGCGGATTGTTTTTGTGCGAGATATTGGGCCGTAAGACCCGACTTTGAATTTATAACCTGATCAGGAGTACCATCGGCAATCACTTTTCCGCCCTTTTCACCGGCAGCAGGTCCCAGGTCAATCAAATGGTCTGAAGCCAGCATCAATTCTTTATCGTGCTCCACTACAATGACGGTATTCCCAATATCTCTTAAGTCCTTAAGCGATTGAATCAATTTTTCATTATCACTCGCATGCAAACCAATAGACGGCTCATCCAGAATATAGGTAATCCCCGTTAGTTGTGAACCAATCTGAGTCGCCAGACGAATCCGCTGTGATTCACCTCCGGAAAGGGTATTTGCCCTTCTGTTCAATCCGAGATAGCCAAGTCCTACCATCCGTAAAAATCTGATTCGCTCATTGATTTCTTTAATGAGTTCTCCCCCTATTTTCAAGGACTTTTCATCCAATGCAGCAGGCAGTTTTTCCATCCAGTCACCGAGGTCTTCCAGATCCATGTACGCCAGATTAGCAATATTTTTTTCATTAATAAAAAAATGCAGTGACTCCTTACGCAATCGCTGACCATTGCATTCGGTACAGGTATTGATGGTCATAAAAGACTCCGCCCATTGCCTGATTTTCTCGGAAGAAGTATCCTGATGCCACTTTTCCAACATACCAAAAACTCCACCTGTAGCAATTTGATCACCCCACTTTGATTTGCTCTTTCTGCCTTTTTCTCCGTAAAGAATCACGGCAAGGTTTTCCTCAGCAACTCCCTTGATGGGTTCAGTGGTGGAAAATCCGTATTTCTTCGCCAGCTTTTTTACCTCCTTGAAATTCATAGTATCTCTCAACTCTCCCAAAGGAGCGACACCCCCCTTATTGATTGAAAGCTCCGGATCGGGAATGACTTTTTCCATGTCCACAACATGCATTTCACCAAGTCCCTTACATACAGGACAAGCACCATAGGGCGAATTAAAGGAAAAACTATTGGGAGATGGCTCCTCATAGGAAATTCCGCTTTCGGGGTCCACCAACTCTTTGCTGAAGGGATACAACTCCTCTTCTTTTGTAAGAACAAACAGGGTTTGATTACCCATTTCCATGGCAGTGCGAATAGAAGAGGTGAGTCGATTGTCCCGATCTTCAGGGACCTTCAGGCGATCAACAACAATCTCTATATCGTGGGTTTTGTATCTGTCCAACCTCATTCCAACCTTGAGGTCTGTAATTTCACCATTGATACGCACTTTGGTATAACCCTGTTTTCTGATCTGCTCCAGCAGTTCGCGATAGTGTCCTTTCCGGCCTCTGACCACAGGTGCAAGAATACTTACCGCTTTGCCTTTCAGTTTTTTAGTGAGCAATTCTACGATCTGATCCTCAGAGTATTTTTGCATTTTTTTTCCGGTCACATAAGACCTCGCCTCCCCTATTCTCGCATACAATAAACGTAAAAAGTCATACACTTCTGTAACCGTCCCTACAGTAGATCGCGGATTCCAGCCTGTAGTTTTTTGCTCAATAGATATCACAGGACTGAGCCCGTCAATGGATTCCGCATCCGGCCTTTCCATATTACCTATAAACTGTCGGGCATAGGCAGAAAAGGTTTCCATATAGCGGCGTTGCCCCTCAGCGAATATGGTATCAAATGCAAGTGAAGATTTGCCACTTCCACTCACGCCGGTAATTACCGTCAGACGATTCATTGGAATGGCTACATCTATTGACTTTAAATTATGCTCTCGGGCACCTTTTACGATGATATGCGAAAGTGGGGAGATTTCCTGCTTCATTTATTGATCGGCTAAATAGCTAAAAAGTTTACAACAAAGTTTTCTCAAGAGAGGTTGTTTTTCTTTCCCAACTTTTAATACATCCTCCAGTGAAGTTTCGCGAATGGCCTCCGGTGGATAGCACTTATTGCTTACCAGTGAAAAAGCAAGGACCGGAAGTTCCATATGTTTTGCGACTATCACTTCAGGCACTGTGGACATACCTACGAGATCACCACCTATTCTATTGAGAAAAACATATTCTGCCGGAGTCTCCAGATTGGGACCGGGAAAGCCTACATAAACCCCCTGATGTGCTTTCAGGCCAACTTCTGCGGCGAGTTGCATTCCATCTTTGTTCCATTTGGGATTGTAGGCATCTTTCATATCCGGAAATCTCGGTCCCCATCGCTCCTCATTTGCTCCACGTAAGGGGTTATCCGGCAGCAGGTTAATGTGATCCCGCAAAAAAACCACATCTCCCATTTCAAAGTTTTCGTTTACACTACCACTCACGTTGGTAATGATCAGTTTCTTCACCCCCAATTCCTTTAAAACCCTAACAGGCATGGTTATTTCTTTCATACTGTAGCCTTCATAGTGGTGCATTCGCCCTGCCAATACAGCCACTTTTACCCCATTATAAGTACCCAACAGTAATTCACCCCTATGGCTTTGCACAGTTGAGATGGGGAAACCAATTATCTTTTGGTAAGGGATGGAAAAATCTACCTCAATATCCTCAGCAATATCGCCAAGCCCTGTACCGGTTATTAGTCCAATTTCAGCTTGATAGTTACCCGTTATTTCGTTGATACTATCGGCTGCAGCCCGAACTTTTTCAAAATAATTCATATCGTATTTTTAATTTCAAATTTCATTTTTACGCCTACAGATTCCAAGTGGCTAAACCCTTCATCATATCTTAGGATTTCAGGACTTATTGTAGTCAAAACTTCAAAAATAACACTATTTTTTCTAAGCGTTCTGAATAATTTTGCCAATTGGATTAATTTCCTTACCTTTGCGGCGTTTTCGAAGGGAACCGGTGTTCCCTTTTTTTAGTTATATTACCGAAATGATTACAGAGCAGGAAGTCCGACAACTTGTAGCCGAAAAATTTAGCGAAGAAAATCTGTCCCATTGTCTCCTTGTTGACATTGAATTAAAAGGAACAAAGGCGCTTAAGGTTTTTATTGATTCTAAGGAAGGTGTAAGTTTTGGAGAATGTAAGAAGCTGAGCCGATTCCTGGAGGAAAAGATTGAAGCAGGTTCATTGATGGATAAAAACTACCTGCTGGAAGTTTCCTCCCCCGGAGTTGACCGTCCTCTTAAGTTTCTGGAACAATATCCAAAGCACAAGGGAAGGCTTTTTGAGGTAGAAACACAGGAGGAAACGTTTACTGCTGTGCTGAAGGAAATAGAGGATAAAAATCTGATTTTTGAGAAAAAAGAATCCGGTAAAAACAAGAAAAAAGCCAATAAGGCAGCGAAAGAAATAAAGGAAATCAATTTTGAATCAATCAGGAGTGCAAAAGTCCTGGTCTCATTTTAATTAACTGATAATGAATCTAATTGAAACTTTTTCGGAATTTAAAACCGATAAAAACATTGACAGACCCACAATGGTGAGGGTATTGGAGGATGTATTCAGAACATTGATCAAGAAGAAATATGGATCGGATGATAACTTTGAGGTTATCGTTAACCCTACTAAGGGTGATCTTGAGATGTGGAGGGTAAGAGCAATCGTACCCGATGGTGAGGTAACCGACGAAAACACTCAGATTTCGATCAGCGAGGCGCTACTCATAGACAGCGACTATGAAGCGGGAGAAGAATGCTATCAGGCCATCTACCTTGAGGATTTCGGTCGTCGTGCCATTATGGCTGCCCGTCAGACTTTGATTTCACGTATCATGGAGTTGGAAAAAGACGAAATTTTTGCAAAGTACAAAGACAGAATAGGCGAGATCGTAGTTGGGGAAGTCAATCAGATACTCAAAAAACAATTACTAATACTAGATGATGCTACCGGCAATGAGTTATTAATGCCAAGATCTGAAATGATCAGAGCGGATTATTACAGAAAAGGTGATGTGGTCCGTGCAGTAATTAAGGATGTTGAAATGAGAAACAACAATCCTCTTGTAATTATCTCTAGGACAGACGAGCGCTTTTTAGAAAAGCTTCTTGAGCAGGAGGTTCCTGAAATTGAGGATGGATTGATTCTGGTCAGAAAAATAGTTAGAATACCGGGAGAAAGAGCAAAAGTGGCTGTGGAGTCTTACGATGACAGAGTGGATCCTGTGGGTGCATGTGTTGGTATGAAAGGGTCGAGGATTCACGGAATAGTCCGGGAATTGAGAAATGAAAATATTGACATTGTCAATTACACTACCAACCTCCAATTGTACATTCAAAGAGCTTTAACGCCTGCTAAGATCAGTAGCATGGAAATAGACGAAGACAACAAGAAAATCGCTGTTTTCCTTAAAGCGGATCAGGTTTCTCTTGCAATTGGAAAAGGAGGAAGTAACATTAAACTGGCAAGTGCATTAACAGGATATGAGATAGATGTATTCCGTGAAGCTGAGGAATACGAAATGGAGGACGATGTCGATTTGGATGAATTCTCCGATGAAATTGAAGGCTGGGTGTTGGAGCAATTGAAACAGGTTGGTTGTGACACTGCCAAGAGTGTTCTTAGATTGAGTGTGGATGAATTGGCTAGAAGAACGGATTTAGAAGAAGAAACAATAGCTGAAATACTGAAAATATTAGTTGCAGAGTTTGAGGCGGATGAATAGAAGCCCCTTATAATTTAGTCTGTAAGTTGATATTTTCTTAATTTTGCGCTTGGAATCAAGGATTAGCAGTCCATTGAGTTCAGATAAAAAATAAGGGATTAAGTTCCTGCAGATGCCAAAAGGCATCAAATTAAAATTAAAGTACATTTAAAGAACCGGATGGTTAAGAAATTATTAGCA
>SLKL01000282.1 GCA_007134625.1 Saprospiraceae bacterium | reverse complement strand
TTAAAATCATTAAAAAAATTAAACAAATGAAAAAATTACTCCTTATTGCTATTATGTTTGCCGGATACGGTGTAACTCAAAGCTTCGCTCAATGTGGCGCTGCCGCTGCTGCAACTTCTAACACCAAGCAACAATGTGCATCAGCAAAAGCTTCTGCAGAAAAGTCAGCTTGTACATCTCAGGCTCTTAACGAGGAGCAACGTGCAATGGCTATTCAAGTAGCTTCAACGATGGATGATATCTCTGCCAATGTTTGCGAAAGAAGCGGAAATGTTTCTTTTACAAAAACATCTAAGTGCTGTACATCTGGTAATGAAAAGGTTGAAACAGTTAATTTCGATCCGGAAACCAAAAAGTTCATTAACGTTTCTCCATCTGAAGCAGCTCAAACAATTCAGACAAGTACTGAGGCTCAATCTTCTGAGGCAATCAGAAGTTGCAACAGAAGTGGTGAAGCAGCTAAGAGATGTAATAGAAGTGCAAGCGCCGGAAAAGCATGCTGTGCAAGTGCCAGAAAGGCTTCAAATCAATAAAAATACGTTTTAGAGCTTTCTACCTCTAAAATAAATAAATTAAAATAAGGGGATGATCTTTGATTATCCCCTTATTTTATTTATATCTTCACTAAATAGTTACTTGCCTCAGCCCATATCAAAAGTATTTTTTACTTTTGTTAAGTATTTGATATCATTAGAATAGCAATTAAAGCTTCCAATCTGCTACCAGAATTTTTCTAATGATTTTTTTTAAATAAAATTTATCCAATGAAACATCTCAACAGATTCGATAACATTTTGGATCTCATTGGAAAGACTCCTATGGTAAAATTACGGAAAATGAGTGCTGTATCCAACACTCGTGTTTATGCCAAAATGGAGAGCTTTAATCCGGGACAATCTGTAAAAGATAGAATTGCCTATCACATGATTAATCGCGCGGAAATGGATGGCAAAATAAAAAAGGGAAGTACAATTATAGAGGCAACATCTGGAAATACCGGCTTTAGTGTAGCTATGATTAGTGCGATGAAGGGTTATAAATGCATCCTGACAGTAAAAGATAAAGCATCTGACGATAAAATAAAAATGATAAAAGCACTTGGAGCTGAGGTTATTAAATGTCCAAGTTCTGTCCCCGGAGATCACCCTGACTCCTATTATTCAAGAGCACTGCAATTATCAAAAGAAATTCCCGACTCCTATTATCTCAACCAAAATTATGACAAAGGAAATTCTGAGGCTCATTATTTGACTACAGGTCCGGAAGTTTGGGAGCAATCGGAGGGTAGAATTACTCATTTTGTAGCTGCAGCAAGTACAGGTGGCACATTATCTGGAGCAGGTAAATTCTTAAAGGAACGAAACCCAGATATTAAAATTTATGGAGTTGATTCAGAAGCCAGTATCCTCAAAGACTTTCATGAAACCGGAACCTACTCGGAACCAAAAAAATCCTCATCCCTTGAGGGTGTAGGAAAGAATATCATACCGGCAAATGTTAATTTTGAAATTATAGATAAATTTATTCGGGTTTCTGATCGAGATAGTTCCATGGCTGCAAGATACCTCGCAAGAACCGAGGGTATCATGGCCGGATATTCAAGTGGTGCTGTTTTAGCAGCCTTATGGCAATTGAGATCTCATTTTAGTCCGGGTGATTTTCTGGTTGTATTGTTTCCGGATCACGGAAGTAGATATTTAACGAAAATCTATGACCCTGAATGGTTACGTGCAATGGGTTTTCTAAACGGTAGTCAACAAGTAGCAACACAAAAAGAAAAAATAAGTCAATAATAACAAAATTGAAATATGGATATATTTAATAAATTTAAGAATGATAAAGGACCTCTGGGAAAGTATGCTGACAAAGCGGAAGGCTATTTTGTATTCCCCAAATTGGAAGGTGAGTTAGGTAGCAGGATGAAATTCAGAGGAAATGAAGTCATTATGTGGAGTATCAATAATTATCTTGGTCTGGGAAATCACCCCATTATCCGTGAAACCGATGCCCAATATGCTAAGGATTGGGGTATGGCCTACCCTATGGGTGCAAGAATGATGTCAGGTCATACTGAATATCATGAAATGCTGGAAAGACAACTGGCTGAATTTGTATCAAAGGAAAGTGCTTACGTTGTTAATTTTGGATATCAGGGGATTTTATCTGCTATCGATGCCTTGGTCAACAGGCATGATGTAATTGTCTATGATGCAGAAAGTCATGCGTGCATAGTAGATGGTGTCCGATTGCATATGGGTAAGCGTTTCGCATTTGACCACAATGACATGCAAAGTCTTGAAAAAAATCTTCAAAGAGCTCAAAAGATTACTGAATCAACAGGCGGTGGAATTCTTGTTATATCGGAAGGAGTTTTTGGAATGCGCGGCGACCAGGGGCTTTTGAAAGAGATTGTAGAATTGAAGAAAAAATATTCATTCCGACTTTTTGTTGATGATGCTCATGGTTTTGGTACACTTGGAAAGACAGGTGCCGGTGCAGGAGAGGAACAAGGGATACAAGATGAAATCGATGTTTATTTTGCCACTTTTGCCAAATCAATGGCGAGTATAGGAGCTTTCTTTGCCGGTGATAAGGATGTCATTCAATACCTCCAATACAACATGCGCTCACAAATGTTTGCCAAGTCTCTTCCTATGCCAATAGTTCTTGGAAATCTGAAGCGGTTAGAGCTGTTGAAGTCAATGCCTGAATTAAAAGAAAATCTTTGGCTAAATGTTAATTACCTTCAGGATGGCCTTAAAAAAAGAGGTTTGGATATTGGTAACACCAACAGTTGTGTCACTCCAGTCTATATGCAAGGTTCAGTTGAAGAGGCGACTCACTTAGTAAAAGACCTTAGGGAAAATCATCGGATTTTTTGTTCTATAGTTATTTATCCCGTAGTACCCAAAGGTATGATACTTTTAAGGTTAATCCCTACGTCCGTACATACTAAGGAGGACATAGATCTGACCTTAGAGGCATTTGAAAGTATAGCTGAAAAATTGAAAAGCGGAGTTTATAAAGAGGCTGAATTTGCAAGGGTATAAAATAAATTGAGGGTTGGAAAACAAAATTAGTTTCCCCTATCGATTTATTGCGATTGAAGGCAATATCGGTACCGGAAAAACCACGCTGTGTAAGCTTTTACAAAAGAAAAGTGGTGCTGAACTAATACTGGAACAATTTACTGACAATCCATTCTTAGAAAACTTTTACGGAAATCCGGAAAGGTTCGGATTGCAGGTGGAATTATTTTTTTTGTCAGAAAGATATAAACAGTTAAAGGATCATGAGGTCCGCTCTACCCTATTTAGCGACCGGCTGTTTATTTCTGATTATATTTTCATTAAATCTCTTTTGTTTGCTTCAAGAAACCTCAAAGGAAATGAGCTGAATCTTTATCATCGTATTTTTGAAGCGCTGCATACTCATTTACCGAAACCGGATATCATTTTTTATATCCATCGCACACCTGAGGAATTGCTCCAGTTAATCTCAGAGCGCAACAGGCCTTATGAACAAGATATAAAATCAAGTTATCTGGAACGCATTCAGGGTGCATATCTGGATTACTTTAAAAGCCTTGCAGATATTCCTGTAGTTATTATAGACGGAGCAGGTCTTGATTATGCAAACAAAAAAGAAGATTTTGAATACATAGTAGGAATAATGTCAAAAACCTATAATAAAGGCAATCATTTTATTAGTCATAAAAAAGATACCTTTTTCGAATAAATTGGCTGTTTAGTATAAAAAGAACAGATATTAAACTCAGGTCATTTAGTTTTGTGCCAAGTATTTTAATCAACCTATCATTAATAAAATAATCATGAAAGAATTTCTTAAGAATGCATTAGCTTCCTGCCTTGGAATAACTATAGCATTAATATTTTTCACTTTTTTTATAGTTATATTTTTTATTGCTGTTTTTGCTTCTTTTTCACCTGATTCAACTGTAAAGATCCGCAAAGACACAGTATTAAAAGTCGAACTAAGTGGAGTAATACCTGAATTAACAAATAATGTGCAGACCGGCTCATTTAATTTTTCGGAAAGAGACAAACTGGGCTACAGGGATATGATCACAGCGATCAACAATGCTGCAGAAGACGATAATATTTCAGCTATAAAACTATCACTTGAATGGCCTTCACTAAACGTTACAGCTGCCAATGAGCTAATGAACAGTCTTAAAAGCGCTTCAGATAATGGAAAACCTATCTTTGTCCACGGAACTAATTTCTCTCAAAGTTCCTACTATCTTGCAAGTGTAGCCGATCACATTAGCTTAAACAGGTTTGGTTCCGTTGATTTCAGGGGTTTTGGAATGATGGCAGCTTTCCTGCCTGAATTCTTTAGTAAAATGGGTGTCGAGTTTTACACTTATTCTGCGGGTGATTACAAGGGTGCCGGTGAAAATTTCTCCCGAACAAACTTTAGTGATGAGAACAGAGAGCAAATGGAAGATGTGCTTTTCAAAACATATGATCTTTTTCTTGCCAGGATATCAGAAAACAGAGGTATAAGTGAAGATAGACTCAGAGAGATTGCAGACCAGTTTTTATCTCGTGATGATAACAGTGCTTTAGAATTGGGTTTAGTTGACGCAATCGAAAGTAAAAGAGAATTTGAGATGCGGATTAAAGACGCCATTGGAGTTGATAGGGATTCGGAACTTAGAACAGTTTCAATAGGTGACTACTTTAGAAGCACAAGAAGTAGCTCAAGATCACGCGACTCAGACCAAATTGCTGTAATTTATGCTGAAGGAATGATCATGGATGGCAACGATCAAGGTGGAATAATTACTGATCAACCCTATGTAAGTGCCATTACCAAAATTGCAGAAAATGACAACATCAGCGCTGTCGTATTAAGGGTAAACTCAGGTGGGGGAAGTGTAGTTGCTTCTGATAATATCTTCAGGGCACTTGAAAAACTTAAGGAAACCGGAAAACCATTAGTGGTTTCAATGGGAGATGTAGCAGCCTCAGGTGGGTATTATATTTCAGCTCCAGCAGATGTCATCTTTGCGGAACCTCAAACAATTACAGGCTCAATTGGTGTAATTTTCATGATTCACAATGCAAGTGAATTAATGCAGGAAAAGTTAGCCTTTCATTTTGATTCAATAGCCACCGGCCCCAATGCCCTTCGTTTCCTACCCACTCATGAATTTACTGATTTTGAGCATCAATATTACGAAGAAGCAGTTCAGTTGGTTTATCAAAGATTTGTTCAACTTATGGCTGACAGTAGAAATATGAGTTATGAAGATGTACATCAGGTAGCCCAAGGTCGAATTTGGATGGGAGAGGATGCTATGGCTGCAGGCCTGGTAGATAATATTGGAACTTTAAAGGATGCTATTGAGATGGCTGCTTCACTGGCAGACATAGAGGACTACAGAATTAGAACTTATCCTCAGATAAAAGATCCATTCACTCGTCTGATTGAGGAATTACTAGGCGAATCGGTTTCATTGGAGCAAAAGGCACTGGAACGCTTAAGTCAAACCTTTGGAGACTTTACTCACATACAACAAATTCACCGTCTGCAGGGAAAACAGGCAATTTTCCCCTATACAATAATGTACAATTAGGTAGATTTGAGTTTTAATTGATAGTATTCGTTTTCTCTTCTTCAGGAAAATTCTAATGCTATGCGATTTAATTTTTCTGCCAAACAACACTTTAGCTAAAAGGATGTTACTACATCTATTGACATGATACCAATGACAGAGATGCAGATTGAAGACGAAATACAACAAAAGCAATTTTTAAACGAGTATATCAAACTGGATGTGAATATTATGTTCACTGCTTCATTTTTAGGCAACTTTAAAAGTGACATACTCAAACCTTATAATATTTCCTGGCAACAGTTTAATATATTGCGAATTTTAAAAGGGCAGCATCCAAAACCTGCAAGCATCAAATCACTTACTGAAAGAATGGTCGATCGAACATCAAACGCCTCAAGGTTAGTAGATAAACTCTATCGAAAAGAACTAGTGGATCGATGTACAAATATGGAGGACAGGAGAAGAGCCGATGTCGTAATCACAGAAAAAGGACAACACCTTTTACAGGAGTGTTCCAACGATTTAGAAGAAAAATTAACTGAAAAAATATCAGCACTGAGCCTTGAAGAAGTTAGAATGACCAATAGTTTTTTAAACAAGCTGAGGAATTAACAGGCACTTAACACAACATTGTTTATACATTAGTTGTATATACATGTATATTTGCATTCACATTTAAAACCAAAAAAAATTAACAAATTATGAAAAAAGTATTATTTACCTTAATTGCATGTATGTCATTTGGACTTCTTTTGGCATCGGATAATGCAGACGAAGTGAGAACCATGCAGGTTGTCAAGTCAGAGAGTTCAATCTGGTGGAAAGGTTACAAAGTAGGTGGTGATCATGAAGGTTTCGTCGATATCAAAAGTGGTCATTTAGAATTCAATTCTGACGGTATGTTAACCGGTGGAAATTTTGTAATTGATATGAATACTATCAGTTGTACAGATTTAACCGGCGACATGAACGCGAGATTAGTGAATCACCTTAAGTCTGATGATTTTTTCGATGTTGAAAAGCATCCAGAAGCTTATTTAGAAATCACAAGAGTAATATCAAGAGGTGAACCAGGTGACTACAGGATTGTTGCTAATTTAACGGTTAAGGATATTACAGACGAGATTCGTTTCAATACTATTTTACAGGATAAAGGGGGTATGAAAGTGGGGACAGCAGAAATGAAAATTGACAGATCTATTTATGATGTAAGATTTGGTTCAGGTACTTTTTTCAGCAATCTTGGAGATAGAACAATCCATGATGAGTTCGACATAAAAGTAACTTTAGCCGTACAGTAAACATTAAGACGTAAGCCGAGAGGTTTATTTTTCATAGCAATTGTTTTTGATAGCCCTGCTTTTTGCGGGGCTATTTTTTTTACAATTTCATGAATTAATTCATACCTGATTTCCCTGTTATTTTTCTGGTTCAACTTAACACCCTCAATGAATCAATGATCAGGATAATGGATATCACTTCTGGTATTAATAACATAAGTATTGGCGAGATAATCGTTTAAAGCTTGTTTCTCTTTTGTCCATAAAACCATAAGGTAGCCAACATAAAAAATAAGGGAGGAAAGAATTTTGCTGAGGTTTCGTCCTAATGCATGGGCAAAGCTTAATCTATTTCCTTCTTTGTCAACTACTTTTATTTTTATAGCAATTTTACCAAGGGTACCCTGGTGTTTTGAAGACTCAAATATTGAATAATAAAGAATTGTGAAAAGTAGAAAACTACTAATGTACAACAAAAAAGTAAGAAACATAGAAAGAATGCTGATTTCGTGTTTTATATTAATGTATGCTAAAAGTTTCACAAATAAATTTACTGAAACCAAATAAACTATAAATATAAAAAGTACATCAATTAAAAACGACCCAAGTCGAAGCCAAAAATCAGCAAGATTGAATTTTGCGCGAGAGGTATATCCT
>SLKL01000181.1 GCA_007134625.1 Saprospiraceae bacterium | reverse complement strand
ACGAGGCTCCTCAGTTCCAATCTTACCCGATCGCTTTACATACTCGATGAGCCGAGTATAGGTTTGCATCCAAGAGATACCGGCAATTTGCTTTCCGTGCTGAAAGACCTGCGCGACTTGCACAATACCGTGATTGTAGTAGAGCACGAAGAGGATATTTTACTCAATGCCGATCACCTGGTGGAAATAGGCCCTGAAGCCGGGGTTCACGGGGGTACAGTTTGCTATAATGGTTCCGCAGCCGAGCTTTTCAAAAATCCCAAAGGTAGTCTTACCGCTGAATACCTGACCGGAACCAAAGAGGTCCTGATGCCCGAAAGAAAAAGACGGGACAAAGGTTTTATCGAATTGACCGGTGCGCGAGCTAATAACATACTCGGAATTGATGTAAAAGTACCATTGAGTAAATTAACTGTAGTAACCGGTGTTTCCGGCTCCGGTAAGTCCACTTTGGTTCGCGATATTCTTTATCCTGCACTGAAAAAAGAGCTGGGCGATGAATACGTACACCAAGGTGACAAATGGAAAGAACTCAAAGGTGAATTTAAAAAACTCAGTGCTGTGGAGTGGGTTTCACAAAATCCTATTGGTCGGTCTTCCCGCTCCAATCCCGTTACTTATGTCAAAGCATGGGATGAGATCAGAAAATTAATGGCTTCACAACAGTTGTCAAAAATCCGCGGCTATGAACCGGGTTATTTCAGCTTCAATGTAAAAGGCGGAAGGTGCGAAACTTGTCAAGGTGAAGGTTATGTAACCGTGGAGATGCAGTTTCTGGCAGATGTCAGATTGTTATGTGAGGATTGCAAAGGTCAGCGCTTCAAACCCGAAGTCCTTCAGGTAAAGTACAAGGATAAAAACATCTTCGAGATTCTCGAACTGTCGATTGAAGAGGCACTTGAATTTTTTAAAGAGGAAAAGTCCATCATCAAAAAACTCAAACCCTTAAACGATGTCGGACTCGGATACATCAAACTCGGTCAGTCGAGCAGTACCCTTTCCGGTGGAGAAGCACAACGGGTTAAACTCGCGTTTTTCCTTCAATCCGGTGGTTCGACTTCACCGACGATTTTTATTTTTGACGAGCCGACCACAGGTTTGCATTTTCAGGATATCGGCAAGTTTTTGAAAGCCATATCTGAACTCATGGACAGGGGGCATACCGTTCTGATTATAGAGCACAATCTGGAGGTCATCAAAAGTGCAGACTGGATAATTGACCTTGGTCCGGAAGGTGGCGATCAGGGTGGCGAACTCGTTTTTCAGGGTACTTGTGAAGATTTGATGGAAGTGAAGGAATCTCATACAGGCAAGCATCTTAAAGAAAAGCTTGGTAGATTTTCAAAATAAAATGTGAAACAAGTTTTGAAATTATTAGAAGCTATTAATTGAACCCACCAACCTCAGTTGGGGGCAGGCACTGATTAACGAACACCGAACATCGATTAATCTTGTCTCGTCTTCCTTTATAAAAAATGACGATATTAGACGAGGCGATTTAAGAAGTATTTATTGATAAGAGAGTTGGTAGAGGGTCCGCCCCATCATAATCCCTTTTGGTTCTAAAAATAAAAAACATGAAGGCATTTAGATTAGTTAAGGCATTAAGGATAGTGGAGTTGTAATCTTAATCCTCTTAATGACCCTTAATTTCTTTATGTTAAAGAATGAACCTGGATTTTGTCATACACACCTCATCTGAGACTTGAAAAACAAGCTGAGTGAATTATTTATGATTGGAAAATTGAAAAAAATATGGTATTCTTGCAGCGTTTTCCTTTTCAATCATGTACCAAATACAATCATACTGATTGACTTTTATGTAGAAAAAAACTAACCAATGATAAAGCAACTTTCTTTCCTGATTTTTCTATTTGTTCTGATATTTAATCCTCGGCTCGA
Organism: Saprospiraceae bacterium; assembly: GCA_007134625.1. GTDB lineage: Bacteria > Bacteroidota > Bacteroidia > Chitinophagales > Saprospiraceae > PWJY01. The sequence continues at coordinate 5,646 of SLKL01000181.1, read as the reverse complement.
TGCACAGGATGATAATGGCACTGCCCTATTGCGTCAACCAACCGTTTCAGCCGAGCATATTGTTTTTGTATATGCCGGTGACTTGTGGCGGGTGGACAGAGATGGCTCCAATCCGCTTAGACTGACAAGTAGCCCGGTGGAGGAGAACAATCCCTTTTTCTCACCTGATGGTCAGCATATCGCTTTTTCAGCAGGCTACGAAGGGAATACCGATGTGTATGTCATTTCAGTCAATGGAGGACAACCACAGCGACTTACCTGGCATCCCGGGGCGGATATCGTTACAGGCTGGAGTGCAGACGGTGCCGAGGTCGCATTTTTCTCTACACGTGAAAACAATCACGGGCGATCCGGTCAACTCTATCATGTCAATAAGAATGGAGGAGCTCCCATAAAACAAATGGAAGCGCGGTTTTTCCGGGGTCAGTGGAATACAGATGGAGATCAATTGGCATATATAGATTTTGGTCCTGCTTATAATGGTCTTTATGGCGGGGGCGCAGGTTGGAGAGGCTACAGAGGAGGAACAAGTCCATCAGTGAAAATTTTTAATAAAGCAGAAAACAGCATAACAGAAATTCCGGGAAAAAGAATCAATGATATACAACCGTTCTGGCTGGATGGGATGGTCTTTTTTATCTCAGATCGTCACGACAAAAGGTTGAATATGCACCGCTACGATCCTGCTACCGGAGAAATTGATCAGTTGACTGATAAACAAAACTGGGATATCCTTTGGGCTGCCGGTCATGGCAATAAAATCGTCTATGCTGCCGGAGGAAGATTGCACGAACTGGATATCAATACCGGTGAAATTCAGACGCTCAACATCCATTTGAATCCCGATTTACCGCAGTTGAGAACAGAGTGGAAAAACGTAAGCGGAAATATTCAGTCCCTGAGCCTTTCACCCAATGGGAAAAGAGTACTGGCAACGGCAAGAGGTGAAGTATTTACTATTCCCGTGGAAGATGGAAGTACGAGAAATCTCAGCAACTCAGCCGGAGTAAGGGAATACACCGCATTATGGTCACCCGCAGGTGGAGAAGTAGCGTGGATAGTGGAATCGCTTGAAGGTCAGGAATTGCAGATTATCAGTCAGGATGGACTGGGTGAAAAGCAATCTTTTGATCTCGGGCCGGATTTTTATCAATTGAGACTGTGGGATGCCGATAATGGACGAATCATTTTCAGTGATAACAGACAGGCTATTCACTACATTGACCTTAATAGTGGTGAGGTAACAAATATTAATCAAAGCGACAGGCAAGCATGGTTTAATATGGCATTGTCGCCGGATGGAAAGTGGTTGGCTTACACCCTTGTACAGCCCAATTACTTCAGAGATTTGATGTTGTACGATTTTGAAAATGGAGAAAATCACCTCATCAGCAATGGCATGGCAGATGTGGCATCTCCTGCTTTTTGCCGTGATGGAAAATTCCTATATTTTGCGGCTTCTACCAATACAGGGCCGAGGCAATTTTCACTGGATATGACAAGTCAGGAAAGACCCTATCGCGCCGGAATTTATGCGCTTGTTTTACAAAAAGACGGTGAATCTCCTCTCGCACTGCGAAAAGGCGATGAAGAAGTGTCCGACAAGGAGGAAAATGGGCAGAATAATGGTGATGAGGAAGCTGAACTTCAAATTGATCTCGATGATCTTTTTCACAGGAAAATAGCACTACCTATCTCAAAAGGAAATTACGGAAATCTCAATGTGGCACATGACGGAGCCTTGATTTTTCAACGTTCAGTTCAGGCGGGCGCAACTGTGAATGCACCCGGTGAGTCAAGTGCTGAAGAGAATAAATTGATGCGATTTGATTTTGAGGACAGAAAAGCCGAGGTCATACATACCGGATTGATTAACTATGACATCAGTCATTCAGGCAGACAATTGCTGATTCGTCAGGTGAGAGGTGGTTTGGCCACTGCCGATGTAGGGAAAAGCCTGACCTTAAAACCATTGAACACCTCCGATCTGCGGATGAGAATAGACCCGAAAAAGGAATGGAGGCAAATTTTTGACGAAGGCTGGAGGATGCAAAGAGATTTCTTTTATGCGGAAAACCTTCACGGACTGGATTGGGAGGCCGTATATGAACAATACCTGCCCTTAGTTGAGCACGTGGCGCGAAGAGAATGTCTCAATGAGCTGATGGTAGAAATGATTGCTGAATTACACGCTGGACACAATCGCGTAGGTGGCGGTGATGTACATCGCGAATCCGGACCTTCCGGTGGTTTATTGGGAGCGGATTTTATTATTGGAAACAATCGCTGGCAGATCAGTAAGATATACACGGGTGAAACCTGGAATCCCTTTCTCAGGGCTCCTTTGGCTGTTACCGGTCATGCTGCAAAAGAAGGGGAATACATCATCGCTGTGAACGGTCGTGAATTGACAGCAGAAGGCAATCTTTTCAAAAAGCTGGAAAATACTGTCGGAAAACAGGTGGTGCTGACCCTTTCTGAACAAGCTGATGGCAGTGACTCAAGAAATATCACCGTTGAGCCTATAGGTTGGGAATCTCAATTGAGACTCTGGAACTGGATTGAAAGCAATCGCCAAGCGGTAGCAGAAGCTACAGACGGCAGAGTGGGTTATATTTATTTACCCAATACAGCCGGAGCCGGTTATACCCTTTTTAACCGCATGTTTTACGCCCAACTGGATAAAGAAGCCCTGATCATCGACGAGCGATCCAATGGCGGAGGACAGGCTGCTGATTACATTGTGGAGGTGCTGAGCAGACCGCATCTTTCCAATTGGGTATATAGAAGGGGATTGATGGCTACAACGCCTTTTGGTAGTTTGCATGGACCCAAGATAATGATGATAGATCAGGATGCAGGCTCGGGAGGTGATTATCTCCCCTATGCTTTCCGTGAGTTGGAGATAGGCAAGCTATTGGGTACTCGTACCTGGGGCGGATTGATCGGTATTTTTTCCAACCCGCCTTTTGTCGATGGAGGGGTGATGACTGTACCGCATTTTCGCTTTGTCGATACGGACAACAACTGGTCAGTCGAAAATGAAGGCGTAGCACCCGATATTGAGGTCAAGCTCGATCCTATTGCCACCAATGAAGGCAGAGACAGTCAATTGGAAAAAGCCATAGAAGAAATCTTACAGCAATTAGAAACTTATTCTGACGATATCCCGAGGGAGAAGCCGGAGTTGCCTACGGAGTTGGGGAGGTAGGGGATTTGGAATGGAGTCATAAATTGAGTTGAAGAAACTGATATATTGGATAGTGTAACGTATTTTAAGCCGGCTACTGAATTATTCAACAGCGATTAATGTTTCTATTTTTGTAATATTTGATTTTAGGAAAAGTAATAACTATGGATGGTATCATAAATGTTCAATATCCGGAATCTTTAGCTAACTCATTAAGGCTAAAGGGCAAGGAATTTGAACAAGAAATAAAGGTTAGTTCTTTGGTGAAATTGTATGAACTCGGTAAGGTTTCTTCAGGTCTTGCTGCAAAAGTTTTGGGGATATCGAGAGTTGAATTTCTGGAATTATTATCAGACTACAAGGTGTCGGTTTTTTCTGTAACTGATGCGGAGGAGTTAAGAAAAGATATTAAGAATGCTTAAGGTTGTCTCTAATACCACACCCATAATTTCTTTATTAAAAATTAATCAACTTGAGGTTCTCAGAATTGTCGTAGAAAACTAGCCTGTTTTTGATTTTTTTGTCCACTCTTTTGGAGATTATCTTCTTATCGAAAATTCGATCAATTTTTAGGGCTTAATGTAACTGCCTGGGGCGGTTTTTTGGTATTTGTGCCATGCCAACCCGCCTTTTGTCGATGGAGGGGTGATGACTGTACCGCATTTTCGCTTCGTCGATACGGACAATAACTGGTCTGTCGAAAATGAGGGCGTAGCTCCCTATATTGAGGTCAAGCTCGATCCCATTGCCACCAATGAAGGCAGAGGCAGTCGACTGGAAAAAGCCATAGAGGAAATTTTACAGCAATTAGAGACTTATTCTGATGATATCCCGAGGGAAAAGCCGGTCTTGCCTACGGAGTTGGGGAGGTAGAGGTTAGGGAGTTTTTTTGAATGCTTGTTGACGGATAGACTATACGCAATAGCGAGCTCTTGTGAGCCCATGTGCGGTGTAGCTTAAGTACAGTGGTGTGATTTTCTTTTATCTTACCACTTCTCAACGCTCAATCCCTCAACGCTATTAAAATGATTATCTCTGGTAGCCAGTGTCAAACCAAATTGAATGGCAATTGCCGATATCCAGATATCATTTTCAGGTATAGGCCTTCCTTTGTCTTTCAGCCCTTTTTTTATCTCGCCGTATAATTTGGAAGTAAATTCATCACAATCCAGAATAAATATCTCATTTTTAAAGCCTTCGATTTTTTCAAGATTGTACGTCTTCTTACTGGAATTGAATGCTCCGTAGTATAATTCTCCCAAGGCAATTACAGGAAGATACACCTCTTCAAGTTGGGTGATCTTTTCCTTTATAACCGGGTCGCCATTGAGAAAAGGAACAATGATACTGGTGTCGAGTAAATATCTACCATTCATTTTCGTCTATTTGCTCACAGTCTTTCATGGCAGCTTCAAATTCCCGAACTGTCGCATCATCGAAGACGCCAGAATACTTTAGGATACCCTTGGCCTTTGTTGTAACTGGCTCAGATAGCATAGAGTTAACAAATTCTAAAAGCTTGATCTGCTGAACCGGAGACATCCGGCTCATCGCCTTAATGATAGATTGTTGAATCTCAAGCTCACTCATATTACGTAACTTTTGTTAGTGATGTATAAAACGAAATTTTGACTGCCATAGTTCCTGCCTTCTGTATTCATACTGGAGATGTGGCTTTTTGATTCTATTTTGCACGAATGTTATTTTCTTATTGCCTTAGATAAATTATTTCCATTTTCTTCATTATATCGTCAACAGGCATTTCGCAGATTGCTTCCATTGTTGATATAAGTTCGGGGGATGTGTCCACATGCCAGTCAAATACACGATTTTGTTTAAGCCACTTTACATCCCAATACAATCCCCATACCTTTATATTATTGTAAAGTCATCTGAATGCTGTTTTTCACTATCATAGCTCAATCCCTTTGAAATTATGCTTTCAATTTCAAATTGGTCAGGATTCATTTGTCCTAATGAAAATAGCTCATTATCTTCTTGATTGATTTCCGACATTGGAATTTCATAGTCAATTCTGAATGATCGCATTTTTGTCAATTACCAAATTGAATATGTGTAAATATACTGGCATTTTTTTATTATTTAGCTTGACTACAAGCAATTTTAAACCCCCACCTACCCCCCAAAAGGTTCATCCATTTCACCAATGTATGCAGTAATATTAGCTTGCTTTTTTTCAATCCCAAACTTAACCTTTTTCCATCAAATTCGGATAGCTTTCTGAAGCTTCACTCATTAATTCTGTTTTTCAAATCCATTTGTTCGTGTAGAATTCTCGTGATTTCAATTGGCTGGTTAATTCGTTTACGATAAAAAATAATATGCCGGCTCGTTTTTAGTCCAAATAGGTCATTTGTTATTCCCTCATAATTTCTTCCTAATTCGGGCTTGTTCGCAATATCCTGGAATTTCTCTAACAATAAATTATAATATTT
>SLKL01000341.1 GCA_007134625.1 Saprospiraceae bacterium | reverse complement strand
TTACCCTATGAAGTACTCGAAAAAGCTTTAATACAAGCTAAAGAGGGAAGAATTCACATCATCAATGAGATGAATAAAGTCATCTCAGAGCCAAGAGAAGATCTTAAACCACATGCTCCTCGTGTAGTTGAATTGACTATTGATAAGAGCTTTATTGGAGCGGTTATTGGACCAGGTGGAAAAATCATACAGGAAATTCAGGCAGAAACCAATACTGTTATCAGTATTGATGAGGTAGATGATAAGGGTATTGTACAGATTACGAGTAATGATAAAGATGGTCTTGAAGCTGCTAAAAACAGAATCAAGTCTATTACTCATGTTCCCGAGGTGGGCGATGTTTATGATGCCAAAGTAGCTTCGGTTATGCCTTATGGGGTATTTGTTGATTTTGCCGGAAAAAGCGGTCTGTTACACGTATCTGAATTTGCCCATGAGAGAGTAGAAAAGGTTGAGGATTTCTTTAAAGTTGGAGATGATGTTCAGGTCAAACTAATTGGAATTGACCCCAAATCAGGTAAGTTTAAACTTTCCCGTAAAGTTTTGCTTGACAAACCTGAGGGTGGAGGTAACAAGGATCGCAGAGACGATCGTTCTCATCGCAATGACCGAAATAGAAACGATAGAAACAGAAGGTAATTAATTTCCCCTGCTTCATGTTTTATTCAGTACCATAATCAACTTGATTATGATTAGGTGAGGTTTGTACTTACTAAGTGTTTTTCTTGTGTTTCACAAGAGTGTTGCTTTTTTGATCATATTAGGTTGAACAATAGGCTGATAAAATCACTGTTACAATTTTCAACAGCAATCTCCTAATGATTTTTTGTAAAAGGAACTAATAGGAATGTTTTTTCGTAATTCTATTATTGATTCCTATAGCTGACAGATCAAAATGAAGCAACTCAAAATTAACCAATCCTTTACAAAGCGTGAAAGTGCATCTATTGATATGTACTTAAACGAGGTGAGTAAATATGAGTTGTTGAGTCCTGAGGAGGAGGCTGAGTTGGCTGCAAAAGTAAAAGACGGTGATCAGGATGCTTTGGAAAAATTAACTAAAGCCAATTTGCGGTTCGTTATTAGCGTTGCCAAACAATATCAAAACAATGGCTTAACGCTTTCTGATCTAATCAATGAAGGCAATGTAGGATTGATAAAAGCCGCCAAAAGATTTGATGAAACCAAGGGCTTTAAATTCATTTCTTATGCAGTGTGGTGGATTAGACAATCCATTTTAGCTGCAATAGTTGAATATTCTCGTATAGTAAGAATTCCCCACAATAAATCAGCTTTATTCAATAAAGTAAAAGAGGCTACTAATTTTTTCCTACAGGAATTTGAGCGGGAACCCACCAAAACCGAATTGGCAGACCTGCTTGAAGTATCTGTTGACAGCCTTGAAGATGCCCTTAAATCAGGTCATCAGTTCTCCAGTGTTGACAGCCCCATTTTAGATGATGATAGTGATGTTACTCTGCTTGATCTTCTAGCAGACGAAACTATGGGTAGTCCTGATAAATCACTGATGAAGGAATCTCTGAAAGATCAGGTTCAAATTGAATTATCCAGTCTTTCCCCGCGAGAGCACGCTATACTTTCAGCCTACTACGGTTTAAATGACGAGCAAGAAATGTCACTTGAGGAAATCAGTGAATTTACCGGGTTAAGCAAGGAACGTGTTCGCCAAATAAGGGATAGAGCCATAATAAGGATGAAGCGCTCACTAAGCAGAAATAACCTAAGATCCTATCTCGGTTGATTGCAGCAATTTGTAATAGAATGGGGTTTTCGGAGGGGACTCAACTGTTAAATAAATTGAATAAGGCTATTAAATCATAACGTAAGACTTAGGTAACCATTGATATCAACTTTTTAAATATTTAATGATATTGGACTTCAAAGGGTAAGCTGGTGAACCAAGAGCTGAATGGCTGGATTGCCTAAATTAGTAAATTGAACACCGAACACCGATTAACGATTTACGATTTCAGAAGTGTTTTTGTTTTGAACTATTTCCAAAATTCAGATTCACATTGAACGATATGAACTTCTAAAATCGAATATCGGTGTAATTTGCCTGTCCCGTCACCTTTAATTCTTAAAAAGACTAGACGGGATTCTCCAATCAAAAAAATCTATGAAGAATGCATGATTTAAGAATCAGGAAAATAGTATTTTAATACAAAGTTGATTCAGTATTACTAAAGCACCTAAAACAATAAATAGAATTACCTCTTTGCAAGTTATTTGCTCTGATTATCTTTACGTCAGCAATGAGAGAAGTTTTTTTTATTAGTAGCAAAATCCTCAAGAATAAAAGTGGCTTTACCAATACCATTTTAAAAATTGGTATGACCAGCCTTGCATTGTGTCTGGCTGTGGTGATAGTTGCTACTTGTCTTGTTACAGGTTTCAAAACAGAAATCAGAGATAAGGTATTTGGTTTTTGGGGACATATTCATATTACTCATACCGGTTCATGGCGATCTGTTGAGTCAGTACCCATTGATAAAAATCAGGATTTTATTTACCACCTTGATACACTAAAAGGTTTGTCATGGTACGCTCCTGTAGAAATACCTTTTACCGGAATTAACCTGGGCGAAACTTTAGTGCACACCAAAGGGGGAGTAAAACAAATTCATACTTTCCTCAATCAGGCTGCTATCCTTTCTACTGCTGAAGATATGGAGGGTATTGTACTTAAAGGAATCGGTCTGGATTTTGATTGGACTTTTTTAAGTGAATACATACGCGCCGGTGAACCACTCCAACTCAGCGATACAATCCCTTCCAGAGGTATATTGCTTTCAGAGCAAACTGCCAATAGGTTATCATTGGAGGTAGGAGATCCACTTATTGTCAATATGATTATTGATAACCAGCAAAGACGAAGAAGGGTAAGTGTTGAAGGGATTTATAAAACAGGCCTTGAAGAGTATGATCGTAGGTTCGCGATTATCGATCAGCGATTGATTCAGCAGATGATAGGGTGGGAGCCCCATCAGGTAAGTGGTTTTGAGGTTATTCTTGAAGACGTCGCTGATATTGATCTGTTTCATGAATATATCTATCTGGACTTATTACCACCGGAATTGAATTCAGAACCCATCACGAGAAGATTTCCTGCGATTTTTGAATGGCTCGAATTGCAGGATATCAATGAGCGGGTAATTTTAATTCTGATGCTCATTGTGGGAATTATTACCATGACCACGAGCTTACTCATTCTCATTCTGGACCGAACCGCCATGATAGGAGTACTTAAAAGTTTGGGTGGAACTCATGCTGTCATCAGGAATATATTTTTGATTTACGCTCTCAGGTTAATACTGAGAGGACTTGTCCTGGGTAATGTAATCGGTCTTGGACTTTGCTATCTACAATACCAATTCGGATTTATCAAACTCAATGAAGAGGACTATTATCTTGAAGTAGCTCCGGTACATTTCCCCTGGGATAAGATTATCCTTTTGAATGCAGTTTTTGTATTGGTAATTATGCTTGTTTTGCTCATTCCCGCAGCAGTTATTGCGAGAATTAATCCTGTTAAAGTCCTGAGGTTTAAGTAGTTGCTGGCTTTTGGGTTTTGGCTACTTGCTTATAGCAAGATACTAGAAACCAATTAATTTAGTCACAAATCAGAAGTAAAGGTCCTGCTTTTACCACATTACTTTGATTGCCATCAGCATCAAAGAGGAATAGATCGTAAAAGATACTGTCGGTTTGCAGGGGCATGGAACGGGTACAAGGTGGTTGCCCGCTTGGGTATATACAACAAATGTCTCCCTGCAAAATATTGGCATTCAATCGGAGTGTTCCTCTGATTCCGTTTCCTGAACCCTCTCTTGGAATATTAGGACTGGCAAAAGAAAAAGCTATGGTACTATCCCTTAGGTCTCTTAAAAAGACATTGGGTGTTTCTCCGTCCGACGGTCGAAGATTTCCGTCTCCATCCTCGAAATAGACTACAAATACAACTGAGTCTGCCTGACTGGATTGTCTGATTTCATTATTGATTATTTCTACAAATTCTATATATGGTTCTGAATCAAAGTCCGGGGATTTGGCACATGCTGCAATCAGCAACAATGCAAGTAGGAGAAAAAAATATATCCGTAAATCTAGAGTCATGTCAAATTAACGCTTTTTATTACGTAATTGTCTATAAAATTACTGCAATTTAATAAATCTTTGCATAAGATTGTAAAATGGATATGGATTATCAACAACATAAAAATCAGATTAAAGATCAACTAATTTGCTTTATAGAAAAGGGAATGGGTGATTTTAATAATCTTGCACTGAATGTTCTCAGATTTCAGCTGCTGTACAACCCAATTTACAGAAGATTTTTTGAATTGTTAGGGTACCATGAGGAAGAGATTAATAATTCATCGGATATACCTTGTCTCCCCATTAGTATTTTAAGGGGAAAAAGAGTTGCTGCTTTTTCAGGTACAGCGGATAAGATATTTTTAAGCAGTGGAACTACTGATCAGCTCAGGTCTGAGCATCATATACCTGATTTGAAATGGTATGAATTCATATCTTCACGGGGCTTTATTAAAGAATACGGTCTATTGGAACACTTTAACTTCCTGGGATTATTGCCGAACTACATGGAACAGAAAAGTTCCTCATTAATTCATATGGTGGAGACATTTATGAGGTTATCTTCTGAAAATGTGCATGGATTTTTTAATAATGCTGGAAGTGAATTTTTATCTACACTTGACAAAGCAATCGGTAATGGAAGAAAAACTATCATTTTTGGGGTAAGTTTTGCCTTATTGGATTTAGCAGAAGAAGTGAATGGTGATTTTCCAACTGATTTAATAATAATGGAGACCGGAGGCATGAAAGGAAGACGCAAAGAACTGGTAAGAGAAGAATTACACAGTATTTTGACTTCTGCTCTGAATACTAAATCAATACATTCTGAGTATGGTATGACTGAGCTTCAGTCTCAGGCTTACTCAAAAGCAAAAGGAATTTACCAATCAGGTTCACTAATGGATGTTCAGATAAAAGAAATAAACGATTGCACTGTAAGTGAAAAAGAAAATAGCTCGGGATTAGTCCATATTATCGATCTTGCCAATTTTGAGACCATGCCTTTTCTGGCAACTAATGACATCGGGATATTACACAGAGATAAATCCTTTGAAATTCTTGGAAGAATGGACGGTTCTGAGTTAAGAGGGTGTAATTTGATGTACGGTGGGTTCTAAGTTCACGGTTCGAAACCTGCAATACCTTCAAACATCCAACGAGCAAGCGCTTCGCGATTAGATGGCCTGATTATTCTTTGCAAGTCCTGTGTATTTTGAATATTACCGAGTTCTACCAAAATAGCCGGTGGGTTGGTAGTGCGCAGTATGTATAAGTTTCTGGCACTTACTGTACCATTGTAAGATCGTCCGGGGCGGTGTTGATTGTATTTTTCCTCGAAGGTTCTGTGTAATTGTCTTGCAACCGTTCTGCCAGTATGACTTCTGCCATAATGGTAAAAAAAGACATCCTGTCTCTGATGCTGCGGCCTGGAATCTACATGAATAGAAAGTAATAAATGATCTTTCTTGCCTCTGTTTCTTTCCTGTCTGTACAATTGATTGATTATCCTCGCTCGTTCATTTAATCGGGTCAGTTGATTTGAAGGAATTCTCCTATTTCCATGGTGACGCTCAGTATTGTCGCAAAGTAAAATTTCTGTATCTCTAATGCCGTCGTAAGGATCTTCAACGATTAGGTGTACCGTGGCTCCGTGAGATTTTAGATGACGGGCTAATCGTAAGGTAACATCGTAGGCGTATTCGTCTTCACAAATCTGATGACCACGGTAATTTCCAATTGCTCCCGGGTCAGGACCTCCATGTCCGCTTTTGAGATAAAAGACTTTATTGTTTAACTGATTGCTTTTTATTTCAACTGTTGCATAATTTGCCCCGAAGACCGGATAATGCAAAACATTGCTTGATGTTAAAACAGCAGTAGCTTCTAACTGAATGCATTCATCTAAATGGTGTGGAACCCAAAGCACACCACCTTGCCTGTAATCTGCATTCTGAAGACCACGTCTGTGCATGCCTTCATTATATTCCTGAATAGCTACTGCCTGATCCCAATTGTCAATTCCAATAGTACTCCTTATGCTTTGACCATCGTATTCATAAACCTTAATGGGTAGCTGATAACTCCTGCCTCTATGCAATTGTTGGTTATGATATAGGTTGTTTAATTTATAGAACTTGTCGTAGTTGCACTTTTGGGTGTGTAATCCATAGCGCTGAAGCAATACTATAATACCGTCACCGGATCGGGCCTCGACAGATAAATATCCGTATTCGTTTTGAGCAGGTAATTGATTACTCAAGAAAAGCATTAATGCCAAGAAAGTAATGACCGTTTGAGACCTATTTTTCATAGGGAAGAAATTTGGCACAAATTAAAGAAAGTTTTAATATATAAACAAGTGATTGCAAATTTTTTTGCAAAATATGACAATAAAACGGATTAGGATATTTTCGAGGACAAAACAATATGTTAATAGGGTATTAAAGTTTGATGTTTCCTCTACACAAAATTGGTTTATAAAACGGCAGTAATTCTGAGGTATAAATACAAAACTGCAAATAGACTCAAGCCCAGTAAACAGATAACGGAAAAAATCCTGTATTTTTTACCCGGTTGGAATTCTATTGGAATGTCATTTCCCGTTACAAGTTTATAGTTAAACCAAGCCAGAACGGGTGCTGATAGAAAGCTCAGACCTGCAGCAAAATCAACCAGAATAGTAAACGATCCACTCATGAAGTATAAAATAATGATAGAGAGAGAAGGAATAAAAAACAGGGCATAATTATAGACTATTTTTCTTTTTATACTCGGTAGCATGTTATCAGAGGGGAAAAGAGAGTATAGATGAGATATTACCCTTGGGAAGGCGTCTGTAACAGCTAAAGTGGTGGATAACATTGCAGTAAATGCAGCGATGGAAATTAAAGGCTTACTCCAATCACCCAGTGTATTTCCATAAAGCTCAACCAACTGAGCCGAAAAGGTTACGCTATTGCCTGAAAAAGAAGTTCCTGAACCAAACATTATCAGCGCGCCAAGGAAAAAGAATAAGAATCCCAAAACAGCGGCAATAATGTACCCTGTATTAAAATCAAACAAGGCTTCCCTGACATTAATTTCAAATCCACTTTGCCTGGATTTTTCCCGCACCCATATGGAGTGCCAAACCGAAGCATCTATAGGTATTGGCATCCAACCTATTAAGGCAACGATAAAAGCCAGTGCTCCTATGTGAAAGTACGAGGGAGGAGTTTCCTTAATTACCTCACTTGCTGCACCGGAGCTGAAAGCCAGAATGACAGCTAAAAGCGTCCCCAATGATAGAATACTAATAATGATTTTCATGCTGGTATCCAATGCTTTATATCGACCAAACCAAAGCAGAAACATGCATAAAATCAAGATGATTGCACTCCAGGTGAAGTTACTCCATCCCATTCTGAATAGTTGCTCTGCAAGACCGGCAGTTACGATGGTGACCGCAGCCTGAATGATAAACATGGT
>SLKL01000029.1 GCA_007134625.1 Saprospiraceae bacterium | reverse complement strand
TTATTAAACAGGGCACCTACTCTTCACCGACTTTCAATTCAAGCTTTTCAGCCACAATTGATTGAAGGCAAGGCAATTCAATTACATCCGCTTGTATGTGGTGCATTTAATGCCGATTTCGACGGTGATCAGATGGCAGTTCACGTACCACTTAGCCACGCTGCTATATTGGAAGCGCAGGTACTTTTGCTTTCAGCGCATAATATGTTGAACCCACAGGATGGGTCCCCGGTAACACTTCCTTCTCAGGATATGGTTTTGGGTCTTTATTATTTGACAAAAGCTAAGAAAGGAACTAAAGAAATTTCAGTACTTGGAGAGGGCTCCAAGTTTTACTCACCTGAAGAAGCGAGAATCGCTTATAACGAAGGAAGGGTAGAATTACACGCTCCTGTTACAGTTAGGGTTCCTGTTGAAGACGAGGATGGAAGCATAGTTGAAAAAAGAGTTGAGACTACCATTGGTAGAATTATTTTTAATGAAGCTATTCCTGAAGGACTTCCATATGTCAATGAATTATTGACCAAGAAAAACCTTAAGAAGGTAATCGCAGAAATTATTAACCGTACTGGATTTAATGAAACTGCTGCATTCCTTGACAAAATTAAGGATATGGGGTTCTACTGGTCTTTCAAAGGAGGATTGTCGTTTAACCTTGGAGATCTTATTGAGCCAACGGTAAAAGGAAATATTCTTGAGGAGGCACAGTCTGAGGTAGATGAAGTTTGGGATAACTACAATATGGGACTTATCACCAATAATGAACGCTACAATCAGATTATTGATAAGTGGACATTTGCCGATAATACCATCACTGATAACCTGATGAACGAATTGGCAGATCACAAGCAAGGATTTAACTCAGTTTACATGATGCTTCACTCCGGCGCACGTGGTAGTAAACAACAGATTAAGCAGTTGTGTGGTCTTAGAGGACTGATGGCAAAGCCAAGAAAATCCGGTGACACGGGAGGTGCGATTATTGAGAACCCGATTCTCTCTAACTTTATGAACGGACTTTCAGTTCTAGAGTACTTTATCTCAACTCACGGTGCCAGAAAAGGTCTTGCGGATACAGCCTTAAAAACAGCAGATGCCGGTTATTTGACAAGAAGGTTGGTTGACGTTTCTCAGGATGTTGTTATCCTTGAAGAGGATTGTGATACCTTGAGAGGAATTGAAATGACTGCCTTAAGAGATAAGGATAAAGTTATTGAACCGCTTTCTAACAGGATAGTAGGTCGATTCTCTTTGAATAATGTTTTGCATCCGGATACAGATGAGATTATTGTTGGTGAGGGAGAATATATTACAGAAAAAATAGCAAAGGAAATTGATAAAGTAGGCATCGAGGCGGTGAATATTAGATCTGTATTGACTTGTGAAACAAAAAGAGGTGTTTGTACCAAGTGTTATGGTAAAAACCTGGCTAATGGTAGGGTAGCTGAGACGGGAGATGCCGTTGGAATCATTGCTGCACAGAGTATTGGTGAGCCCGGTACACAGTTGACCCTGCGTACCTTCCACGTCGGTGGTGTGGCCTCTGTTTCACAGCAAGAATCTGAATTAACTGCTAAACAAGCCGGTACTATTGTATTCGATAATCTACGTGTAACTGACGATGCTGATTCTGATCATTCAGTAATTCTGTCACGATCAGGGGAGATCAGAATTGTAGATCCTGAAACAGATAAAGTTTTATCTTCAAGCTATGCTCCTTATGGTTCTACTCTTTATGTAAAAGAAGGACAGAAAGTGGCAAGAGGAGAGCGTTTGTGTTCTTGGGATCCATTTAACAGTGTGATTATTTCCGAGTTTTCAGGAATTATTGGATTTTCTTCAATTGAAGAAAATGTTACTTACCGGACAGAAAAGGATGACCAGACCGGTTATGCGGAAAAAGTAATTATCGAGTCTAAGAATAAGAGAAAAATCCCTGAAATTAAAATTCTATCACCGGATGGCGAGGTATTGAAAAACTATAACCTTCCTGTTGGTGCCTATCTATCCGTTAATGAGGGACAGGAGATTACTGCGGGTGAGAAGTTAGCTAAGATTCCAAGAAAGCTTGGTGCGATTCAGGATATCACCGGTGGTTTACCAAGGGTTACAGAACTATTCGAAGCTAGAAATCCATCCAATCCGGCTGTTGTTTCTGAAATAGACGGAATTGTAAGCTTTGGAAAAATAAAGAGAGGTAACCGGGAGGTATTTGTTGAAGATGAGAGAACAAGTCAAAAAAGAAAGTATTTGATTGGTCTATCTAAGCACATACTCGTTCAGGAAGGTGATTTCGTTAGAGCCGGTATGCAATTGTCTGAAGGTTCTATATCAGCTGTCGACATACTTGCCATTAAAGGACCTTATGCAGTACAGTCCTACCTTGTGAATGAAGTACAGGAAGTTTATCGTTCTCAGGGTATTGCCATCAATGATAAGCACATTGAGGTAATCGTTAGACAGATGATGAGAAGAGTCCAAATTGAGGATCCGGGAGATACTTCTTTCCTTGAGGGTGAGGCTGTAGAAAAGTATGATTTCCTTGAACAAAATGACTGGATTTTTGACAAGAAAGTAATAGTAGATTCAGGTGACAGTCAAAATTTAAGACCAGGGCAAATTGTAAGTCTGAGACAATTAAGAGAAGAAAATTCACTTTTGAAACGTAAAGACTTAAAGCTGGTAGAATACAGAGATGCGATTCCTGCGACTTCCAGTGCGATTCTACAGGGTATCACTAAATCTTCGCTTGGAACTGAGTCGTGGATTTCAGCAGCTTCTTTCCAGGAGACAACTAAAGTACTCAGTACTGCAGCTATGTCAGCGAAAAAGGATATTCTAAATGGTTTGAAAGAAAATGTTATTGTAGGTAAAAAGATTCCTGCCGGTACAGGTATGAGGAAGTTTGATGACATCCTTGTTTTGCCAAAGGAACTTTCTTCAAAGTCGGATAACTAATATTTCCAAAACCTAATTAATAAGCAAAAGGGCAGTTGTATTTACAATTGCCCTTTTTTTATGACATTTATCTGACAGCCTTTTTTTCATAAAGTTATGCTTTTCATTTTTCGTAGTATGCTGTGCTGTATTGTCACTTTACCTTTGCACCGTAATGATGAAGTTTGTATTTTATATATCGATAGTTTTATCAGTTTTACACCTTGGTGTAGAGGCACAATCCGTTTTTATCTTAGACCGAGATACGGAAGAGCCTGTTCCTCAGGTTTTTGTTGAAATTCGTGGGCTTAATACGAATATTGTACATTACATAGTTTCTGCCCGAGATGGAAGTATCGAGTTTCCTGTATCTGATGACTTCTATATTTTAGCGGCTAGTCATATGAATTATATTTATTATGCAGATACTATTTCCTCTGCGGATCATGTAGTTTACCTGAGCCCCACTGATCACAGTTTGAGAGAAGTAGTGGTAACCGGTCAATATCAACCACAATCTGCTGCTAAGTCAGTATATGTAGTTAGGTCTATTGATAGCGAAGAACTGGGATTATTTGCTGCTAGAGACATAAACGATGTTTTACTTCATCAACTTAATTTCAGATCATTTTACGACATCCGCCAGGGAAAGCAATCCTTTAGTCTTCAAGGTGTATCAGGAAACAATCTTTTAGTTTTACTCGATGGGATTCCTGTCAATGGACGAACAAGTGATGATTTTGATTTTTCCCACATCCCAATAAATCAGATAGAAAAAATTGAAATTGTAGAAGGACCAATGTCCGTATTATACGGTAGTAATGCTATGGCAGGTGTAGTAAATATCATTACAAAAAACAATTACGGAAGGGGTTTAACCTTAGGAGCAACTATTCATGAAGAAACCGTAGGTAAGAATTACGGGTGGAACAGTGGAATCCATAATTTTTCAATTAGCTCTTCATATGGACCTGAATCAATTCCTATTCAATTTTCCGGTGGATTTTCCAGGAATCTTTTTCATGGTAATAGAGGTGAGTTGACAAAAAGAGCTATGCTATGGAAACCGAAAGAAGCTATACAAGCCAATATTGGTGTTCATTACCGTCCCAATCTATGGAACCTACGGTTTCGTTTAGACTTTCTGGATGAAGTGATTGATGCACCCGGAGAGCCCGTTGGCATTGTTCGTCCTGTAGCTTTAGATGACAGGTGGCATACACAGCGTTTTCTGTATCAGTTTCATGCAGGGAGAAGTATTGAGAATTTTGGAAGGTTAGAATCTACTTTTGCACTTACTGATTACACAAGAGAAAAGACGCAAATGGCGGTAAATATAAACAACGGCACTTCTCAACCATCGATGGCAGAGGGTGCTTTTGATTTTACATCATTGATCAGTTTTCAGAATAGATCAGTATTGAATTTTTTGGCTGGTGATAGATTCAGGACTCAATTGGGATACGGCTTTGAATACGAAAAAATCGAAGGAGGTCGATTGATAGATGAAAAGTCTCGCTCGGTTTATGAATTAGCCATATTTGGAAGCTTTGAATATGAACTCACACCGCAACTTGTAATCCGCCCCGGTATTCGATATACGCATAATCAATTGCATCCTTCACCAATAATACCATCTTTAAATATAAAATATGATGCATTTTCAGGTTTGGGTATTCGATTTGCTTATGGAAGGGGCTACCGCGCACCTTCATTAAGAGAAATGTACTTTGAGTTCTTTGACTCTAATCACAGGGTAATAGGTAATGAGAATTTAATGGCAGAAAAAGGTCATCACTTCAGTTTAAACCTGAATTCCTTTACTAATAAAGTTTTTTCTAACACACTCAACTGGTCAGTTGACCTTTTTTACAATTATATATACGACCAGATTACCTATGGACGATCTGTTCAGAATCCATTAAATACAACTCTGATCAATCAAAGCCTGTTCGAGTCAGTTGGAGTTCGACTTTCCCTTGATTACGAATATAAAGGACTTACAATCAGACCATCTTTCAGCTATACAGGAAGGAAAAACGTTTTGAGTGACGAATCTGATAATCCCGGATTTCTGTATTCACCTGAAGCCGGTATGAATATAAGATATATACCACGATCATCTCCATGGAATTTTGCACTTAATTATACCTTTTATGGAGAACAACCGGTTTATGCTGCTGACATTGAGGATGTTACACAAGAGTTACAATTGTCTTCAATTGATGCCTATCATTGGTTGGATGCCAATGTTTCCCGAAAATTCGGTAATCGTTTTCAAGCTACTCTTGGTGTACGTAATATATTAGATGTTACCGACATTAACAGTACTCCAGCCCTGGGAAGTATTCACCCATCCGGTGACAGAGAGTATGTCTCCTATGGGAGAACTTTGTTTTTAAAATTAAACTTTTCTTTAAAATAATTCAAAATGATGTTTAGAAACTTATTTGTATTGGTCATTATGGCCTTGTTATTTACTGCTTGTAGTGATGATGACGATGGTAATGGAGTTAATCTTGATCCAGTAGTTATGGATGTTGAGGTGGGAGGTCCCACAGAGCCGTTTAGTGTTTATGTTAATCTTGAAACATCTGAACAAACTTTGGTAGCTCGGGATTCATGGGATTTAGGGTTTTATTCAGGTGAATCAGGCTATAGGGTTGTCTTAAATCCAGGTGCTTTCATGATGGCACAGTCAACTGAAAAAAATGATATTACTGCCGTTGGTCCACAGGACACTGTAGATTTGATTAATCAAATGGATCAATTTGCCATTTTCAATGCAGTACTTGAAAATCCACGACCGGATTGGCTTCAGGAATCTCAAAACTGGATTGACAATTCGAATGGTGATTTAGATCAAACTGCTATAAATGCAGTTAGTGAAAATTCTGACCAAAATCTAGTACACATTGTCAATCGAGGTTGGGGTGTGCAGGATAATCCCAGAGGGTGGATGAAAGTAAAGGTAAATATTGTTGATGGTAACTACCAATTACAATATGCTCTTATTGACTCTGATGATTTTCAGACAGTTGAAATACCCAAAAGAAATGGATATAATTTTAACTTCTTTAATTTTGACACAGGTATAGTTGACGTTGAGCCTCCTAAAGATGAATGGCAGCTTGCGTTTAGCTCAGGATTAGCTCTTTTTCGTTTCGCCGGTGTACTGGTTCCATATGCCTTTAGAGATTACGTCTTTCATAACCGCCATGGTGTAGAAGTTGCTGAAATATTGTTTGAAGATGAAGATGTTAATATCCTGGATGAGTATAACTCCTTTGGTGCCGGTAATCTAGCGGATGATAATGTAGAATACCATACTGACATCAGCACGATAGGTTCAGGATGGAGAACAATTGGAAATCCTCAATTTGGTGGTGAGACTGCCGTAAGATCTGATCGATTTTATGTGGTCAAAACAGCAGATGATGTTTTCTATAAGCTGATTTTTGTTGGTTTATTAAGTGAAACCGGCGAAAGAGGACATCCTTCGATTTTATTTGAAAGGCTTACCATATAAAGGTCAATAACGATAAACAAAAAAGGGGAGTTGGTAATCAGCTTCCCTTTTTTTTATCTTCTTGGAATGATCTTATTAGATCCTCACCACTCTTGCCACTTGTCTTTATCATTAATCTTGCATTTTCAGCCAACTCATGATCGGGGTAAAGGAGTAAAAATTCCTGTAGCAATTGCATTCTGCGAATATTATCTTCACCCATTTCACCTCTTTGGAAAGCTTTGAAAAATAACGCATTAGGTGTAATCTCATGATCTCTGAATTCATTTACCATCCACCTGATATTTGAATCGCTTCTAGATTGCATATCAAGAGCATTTGCCACTTCTGCTGCCTTAAATAAATATTTTGGACTGGCCGGGTTTTCTGGTTTGCTGATAGCATATATTTCAGAATACATCATAAACCTGTTAGCTGCTACAAGACTTTCTAATTCTCCATCAGGTAAAAAAATGACCCTGAATTCATCTTCCATTACATCCTCTGAATTTTTCATTCTATCGGGTATAGAAGCTGCTACTTCCTCCCACCTCTGATCATTCGGGAATTCTTCGACAAAATTTAATTTTATAAAATTAGCAGTATTTCTATCCCCAAAGTCATGAAGAAATATGTCTGCCAGGAGAAGTAAATTATCAGGCAGCTTTTCTCGATCAGCGCTCTTAAAGTAACCAATCATTAATCTCCTGAAGTGATCCCGAAGCCGATTTTGTGCTACTAACCGCATTAACTTTATGGCGTTAGTGCTGTCGGATTGGAATAGGGAAGGACTCTTCAGTAATTCCTCTGCTAATAAAATAATTTCATCTCTATCTAATTCATTTTCTAAGTCAGCACTATCAATTTTGATTTCACCCGGATCTTTGTCATTATTTCCACCACAAGAAATTAATAAAGTTAAAAGGAAAACAGATATTACGATTTTAAAGATATTCATTGCTGTTTGTTGTATTATAGATACCGATATTTGATTACTTAAAAAAAATTAGGCTTCAACTATTCCTAACTGTAAAATTAAGTTGAATATTTAATATGTTGACATGAGTTGAACGAAAACGTACTTCTATAATGATAATTCTTTTGAAAAGTTTGCCATCAACCTATTTGATGCTGAAAGTCTCGTATG
>SLKL01000312.1 GCA_007134625.1 Saprospiraceae bacterium | reverse complement strand
GGACAGTATGTCAGCCGACAGTATCTCGATAACACTGAACGAAAATTCAATTCCTTAGATCCCTATAATTTTCTGGACTTGAACTTTAATCTTTTCCTCAATCGTCAGAATTGGCCCGGCTTAAGCCTGAATTTTGCCATACGCAATATCACAGACAATTGGTATGAAACCAATGGTTGGAGTTACACCTATCGTTTTGAGGGCGAAATCCTTACAGATCAGGGGTACTTCCCACAAGCCGGCAGGAATTTCCATGTTGGTTTGAGGTTGGAGTGGTAGGATGGCCGCTAGCCTATGGCTTCTGGCTGCTAGCTTCTGGCTTCTAGTTTCTGGCTTCTAGTTTCTGGATAGTATGCTTAATAATTGTGGTAAGTTGCTTGTGGATGGTGAATCTTTTGGTTCGACGTCGCATTGCATTAAGCAAGTATCCTGCTAATCAAAACAGCAGTTGTGTGATAATGGATGTATTTAATCTACTTGAATACTGATTTCAGGCTGAATTTGTCTAAACCAGTCCATCCATATTTCAGCGCCGTAATCATAAAAAACTATAAGCCCCACTAGAAGTAAGAGCAGGATTAATAGAAAAAGGAATATAAAACCATCCATACGGCTTCCGTGCTGAGGTTTTCTTTTGCTTTGAAGATTATTCACAACAAATGTTTAATAAACTAAAAGCAAAAATCACTCCAGATTTTTAGGCAGATGCTCGTATTATTGAATTATGAAGGCTTCGGTTGCGATGATATTTTTGTTTCCGGAGCCTTCACCCCTAAGCTGTAAAAAATATTGTCCCGAAGGTAAAACCGGAACTTGTATGGTTTCTGTGGATTCACTTTGAAATGAAGTTTTTCCTAGGTTGTATTCCTTGCCTGAGGAATCAAAGACAGATATTCGAAATTCTCCCTCAAGTAATCCAGGCTTGATATTCAGGAAATTATCTGTAATTGGATTAGGGAAAATCTCAATTTGATAATCAGCATATGATATCTCTGGCGCAGAAACAGGGTCTCTGAAAAAGGAATTGGCAAATGCGTATTCTCCGGGTAATACCTTCTGGATATTAATAAAACCTCTCCCATTAGTAGGAATAAGCATATTTTTAACATAGTAGGGGTATTCCATCCATTCTGCACTGCGATCGGGACGGTAGACTAAAATTAAACTATCCTCAGAAACGGAGGTGAGGTCTTCATCCAATTGCAGATTTCCCCTTGCATCATAACGAAGAATTATAGTAGCGTCCCAATCTTCCCTAATGTCTCCACCTATAACGAAGTAATGATTTCTGGATATTCTGAAATCCGGGTCTTCATTGCTGCCCGGATCCGGACCTGTGTAATGGTGCTCAATAAACAAGTATAGGCTATCATCTACGGAGTTGGTAACTATCCGTGATTGGGTTGCCAGATCATTGATATTGCTTTCCCCAGTAATGTCAAAAAATGAGGTAAAGCCTGCCAGATTCAGTAGGTGTTCATTATTGTGCGTAACCCATTCCGGCTCAAAATCCAGCCAAATGCTATCTTTTGAAATTTCCCCACTTGCCATAAGTCTAACAGATTGAAGTTGCCTTCCTTTGCCAAAAGTTAATTGCTGTGGTACATTGCAATGGAAATGATCATTTTTGTACATGCCCTGCTTGAAGTGAACTTCGTAAAGGTATTTTTCATTTTCCTCCCTTATCAGTCTGAAGGAGTCCACTGAAAAGTCAGAATATCCCGGTGAAAAAATCCAGTCATCAAAGAAACACTCTAAATCAATCCCGGTAAAATATGTAAGCTGATCCCTGAATTCATATGCATCTATTGCAGAGAAAAAGTTAGCATTCAGTACATCCTGCATACCCGATCTAAAAAGACTGTCTCCCAGATATCCACGTAAATTGTGTATCATTGAGGCGCCGCGAAAGTAGGTGTGTCTGCCATACGTATTGAATGCAGGCATTGGCGAAAGTGCAAAATAGTCTCCGTCAACAATATGAGCTGTTTCGATAGTAGTTCGGTGGTTGTTCCGCACAGCTTCCCTCAGCCCCTCAGGACCTCCCAACCATTCGAAAGTCAGATGTGCACCATATTCAGCGGGTCCTTCTTTTATCCACATATTGTTAGCTGTCGAAAGCGTAGTGATATTGCCCCACCAATGGTGACAGAGTTCGTGCGCCATAAGCCTCGTGCTGCTCTGTCCTCCTGCCACGCTTGATGCAGGGTAAGCGGTATTGGTGGGATGTTCCATAGCCCCACGACTAGTCAGTACATACCCGATCCGCTCAAATGGATAAGGACCGTACCAGTATTGTAAAGCGTCTATTGCGGCTTCCATATCCTGTACAGAAGTTCTGAAGTTATCTAAATCCCCGGATCTTGCAACCAATTCTATGTCCACAGGTCCATATGCTCCATCATGTGTCCAGTTCATTGTTCTGTAATTGGATATAGCTACACTGCTAAGGTAGGTGGGTATGGGTTGCTCCATCAGATAGGACCTTATGATAGTATCTCCGCCCAGTTCCTCTTCACCCAGAAATCTTCCTACACAATATGCTTTTCTCCCGCCACTACTTTTTACATGATATTCAAAAGTAGAGCGCTGAACGAAATTATCAAAACAAGGATACCAGCTCCTGCCAAAATTGTGTGGATCTGCTGCCAGTCCGATGCCAAGGTTGTATGCATAGCCATCCTCAAAATAAAAACCGCCAAAACCGGAAGGGCAGGTAATGGGTGTGCCGTGATATTGAACTTCTACAAAAATACTGTCGCCGGTTAAGAGATGCTCGTCAGGAAAAACCCTGAGGTAACGATCATCGTAACTATAATCAACCATTTCATTATTCAGTTTAACCGAATCTACCTGCAGGCCCTCTAAATCTAGGGTAACTGTGGAAACCGAATCCATCAAAGATTCTAAGTAAACAATTGTTCTCGCCCGAATGGTTCTCTGCGAAAAAGCAGTAACATCTAAATGTATTTCATAGTGATAAAGGTTGAGCGTATCACTTCTCCTTTTCACCTTAAGGGCATCCTCTGACCTATGGGTAAATGCCTGCCAGGTAAAATGATTGTTATGGATATGATGACACCCATAAGGAGCATCTATAGGCTGTGCATTTAAACTAATATTTTCTGGATGGAAAAAAAATAGAGCCAAAGAAAAAATAGAGAGGCTTATTGGGTAATATAAAATTTTGCGGTCAAACATGGTGTCATTGGTTTTAAATTAGTCGAACAAGCTGTCGTACCTGTTGCCTTTATTTGAGGATTTATCCTTTCTTTTTACTTTTTCTTTTTGGGGCCTCTCTTCATTTAGGTCGAGTGTGTTATCCGGAATTTTACCTTCCATTAGCATTAATTTGGATTCCTTTTCCCATTCTTCCAGCATTTTAAGTCCCTGCTCTTCGAAAATTCCATTTTGTAAGTCAACAGAATTCATAAAATTGGAGGACATTTCCATAAAACGCTCCATTTCCCCGACCTTATCTGCTACATCATCAGCTATGGCTTCAAGAGCTTTGTCAAAAAGGATTCTTCTGTCGTTGTCTCCTGATATGACATTCATCGCTGATTTCATAGCAGAGTGACTTGCTCGTATGGCTTTTCTTTCCTGTTCTTTTAGTTTGACCTGATCTTTGGTGTCTTCAAGGAGTATTTCTGAGTTTTGGTACATTTTTGTGAGTACTCTGTATAGGATTTCCAGTTTTTGCAAAAGTTCAGAATACTTTTCATTGCTTTCCCTCAACCTTGCTGCTTTTCGTGTAGAAAGCATTACCTGTCGATCAATTCCTTCTTGATTTGCTCTTCTTGCAATCATCAGATTGTTTTCAATTTCCTTTTCATTGTCAGATACCATAGTTTTCAATCGCCTCATTTGCCCTCTTATGGTACCGATTTGCTTACCCATATTACGCAGATTTTTCTCCAGGTCCTGCACGTAATTTTTAAGAATACCAATGGGGTCAATTGTAATAAAAACGCCGGTTATCCAGCGCATTATACTTCTGTAAGAGTAAGCTATAAGGGTCCTCATTCTCGGATCAAAAACCATATACAATATGGCGAAGAGAATTAATAACATACCCACCAGATAGAGCGTATTCTGAGCTAAGACTATTAGTGTGGGCAAAAGAATATACAATAAATAACCGCCACCAATTAATAAACCTGCCAGAAAGAGTAAGCCGGTTACACCCTCAGGTCTTTTCCAAAATGGCTTTTCCTTAAACTGTGGTCCGTCGATCTGATTCATATTTCAATTTTTATTTCAGGCATAAATATAATTCTTTTTTTAGAAAAAAATATTCTGCCTGCTATAGCTTATACGAACGTTCGGTAAATTTTGACTTAGAATATACCTGTCAAGATTAAATTCAGAAAATGAAGGTTAATATACGGTAGCTATTTTAATGAATATTTTTATAGTTCATGATAGTTGTGTATGAACGATTGGTTGTGAGGTGTAATTTTTGTTTCAACCATATTGGTTAACTGTCAACAGTCAAAGGTCAACCCGCCAACCGATTTGGGGGCAAGCGGTTAACAGTCAAACATTTTTTTTTACAAAAAATCCACATCCGGAGCAAAAGGATATCGCATGAGGAAATTGACTGCTCGGTCAAAATCATAACCTTCAAAGACTACGCTGTAGAGTAAATTGGTGATAGGAGCATGGACCTGATGGTGTTTGCCTAGTTGTCTGGCAATCTTTAATGTTCTGATACCCTCAGCTACTTCGTCCATTGATTCAAGGATTTCCTGCAGTGTTTCTCCTTGTCCTAAGCGTGTGCCTACTTGAAAATTTCTGCTGCTCTCGCTTGTACAGGTGGCAAAGATATCACCTATGCCTGCGGTCCCCAAAAATGCATGGCTGCTACTCCCCATGGCTTTGCCGAAATAAATGATCTCTCTTAGTCCTCTAGTGATTAACATGGCCTGCATATTTCTTCCATAGCCTTTGCCATTTAGTAGCCCGGAACCAATTGCAAGGATGTTTTTAAAAGTACCTGCTAATTCTGCCCCAATGATGTCTTTTGATCCAAATACGAAAAACTGATCGCTGGATAATGCTCGTTGTCCTAATTCCACAACTTCATCGAATTCGGATGCGATCACTGTGGCAGTAGGTTGACCATCAAGAATCTCTTTAGCAAGGTTAGGACCGGCGAGACAGCCAATTCTCAGGACATTGGATTCTTCCTGTATGACTTCACTCATTGTTCTAACGGATGCGCGGGAGATGTTTTTTCCTGGAAGTTCTTCTTCAGTGGTGTCCTGAACATCAAGCCCTTTTGTCCCGTGGATAAGTATATGTGATGGTTTAAGGTATGGTGAAAAAGTCCTGATAGCAGAACGGAATCCGGCTGATGATACTACCGGAAAAATTAAACTGCATTTTTCCGCAACTTTGACAGGATCACAGGACGCTTTTATTTTATTGTTGACACCAATGTAGGGAACCTCAATTCCCGAATTAATTTTATCTACAAAGTCCTTTCTGCGCGAGAAAAGTATTACTTCATCAGCATTTTTAGCTAATAGAAGCGCGATAGTACTACCAAATACCCCGCCACCGATTACGCTTACACATTTTAATACACCATTGGCTTCCTCTCCCATTAGTTATCAGATTGACTCAAATTTTATTATTCACCACCAACGGATAACCATTCAATAGATTCAATGAGTTCAAGAAATGCATTTTCAATATCTTTCAATTCTTCCGGACCACTGTGATTGTGGGTAATGGTTTTTTCCATATCTCCTTTTCGGATAGTAGTTATGGTGTTGGACAGGTCCGGCAAAAATTCCTTTTCTTCAACAGGAAAAACATCTGGCCAAAGGAAGAATCTGTTTCTATCTGCTTTTCTTATAATCTGACGCATTTTTCTTTGATTGAACAATCCAAAATGTGTCCCTTCTTTTTCCACATTCATTTGACCCCTGTAAATTGCACGTCCATCCTCATAAAAGTGCACCCTGTATATCGGACAGTATCCGAAGCAGCCGGTCTTTCTGAAAACAGCAATTTCCTTGGGGTCTTCATTGGTGAAATTATCGTAATCAGACATGGTAGCCGTAAGGTTTCTATTGCAAGATTGAGTGGTAAGCATCATGGCTAATCCAACTAAAAATAAAACTAAAGAATGTGATATTTTCATCTTTAAGATTTTTATTGGTTGAACAACATCGTGTACAGGATGCTGTAAGATCAAATATTGGTGTAAAGATAGAAGTTTATTTCTTCTTCTTGTTTTTGTTTTTATTCCGCTCCTCAGCTATCCTTTGCTGTTCTTTTAACACCTCTTCCAATCGCGCCTGGAAT
Organism: Saprospiraceae bacterium; assembly: GCA_007134625.1. Lineage (GTDB taxonomy): Bacteria > Bacteroidota > Bacteroidia > Chitinophagales > Saprospiraceae > PWJY01. The sequence continues at coordinate 1,336 of SLKL01000312.1, read as the reverse complement.
CCACCCTTTTTCTTGGGTTTATTCTTATTCTCTTCAAGTTGAGCTTTTATTTTTTCTTCATCAAAAAGGAATTCCTTGGTGACAATTATCTGACCGATATTCAACAAATTAGAGAATAACAGATATGCAGTCAGACCTGCAGCAAAGCTGTTGAAGAAAAACAAAAACATAATGGGCATGAAATACTGAATGTTCTTCATCATTGGATTGACGGCATTCATGTCCATATGACGCGTATTGTAATAGGTGTAGATTACAGTAGTACCAGCCCACAACAATGTAAATAGACTAATATGGGCTCCGTAAAATGGAATATTAAAACCTAAATATACTATCGCATCGTAGGAGGATAAATCGGAAGCCCACAGGAATGAGGCCTGCCGGAACTCAATTGAAGCAGGGAAAAACCGGTAAAGTGCAAACCAGATAGGCATTTGCAGTACCATTGGCATACAGCCCCCGAGCGGATTGACACCAAATTCCCGATAGACCTTCATGGTTTCCATTTGAATCTTCTGTTGATCGCCTTTGAACTTTTCTCTCAATTTCTCCATATGGGGCTTAAGTGCTCCCATTTTAGCTTGAGAAAACAGCATTTTGTAAGTCAATGGATACAGTACCATTTTTACAATAAAAGTCAAGACGATGATCGCAAGTCCCTGATGTCCAATAAACTGAAATAAGAAATTAAACATCGGTCTGATCACCCATCTGTTGATGGTGCCAAAAATACTCCAACCGAAGGGGACTATATCAGTTAAGTCGTGACCTATTTCCCGCAGCCTGTCAAAATCGTTAGGACCTATATAAAAAGTCATGTCAAAGGTGGAAGTACTTCCCTGACTTACCGGAATATCTAATCTTGAGCGCAGGAGTTTTAGTTCTTCAACCTCTTCATCAAGCATCACTGTTTCTACGAATCCACCGGCAAAAGGTTCATCACCTACTAAACTTGAATTGAAAAACTGATTGGCATGTGAAATCCAGCGAAGTGGTACTCCGGTTTTATTCTCAGAGTCGCTTGACCTGCACGAACAGTAGCTAGAACGCCTTGATTCTTGTTTGAAGTAAACAGTAGAAAAATATCTTTCGTAACCTGTGTTTTGTTCGAGCTTATTTAGGTAGTTAATCCAGTTCAGTGATACGGGTGATGGGTCATTAATTAGTATGTTTTGCAGATTGACAAAATTCAATTGATAGTCAACAACATAGGATTCTTCATTTAATGTATATCGCTGTTCAAAATAACCACCGTTTTCTGCCGGCAATCTGAATGTGACTGTATTTCCTGATACGTTGACATCGAAGTACAGTTCTCCGGTGCTGACCATCATAT
>SLKL01000354.1 GCA_007134625.1 Saprospiraceae bacterium | reverse complement strand
TCTCCGTTACTTTTCCGCACTTTTTCCAGACTGAATTCATCGATAAGCTGTTCCAGTTTCTCCTTTTGTTCTTTGGGTTTGAGATTGGTCATCTCCAGTACCGCACTTATATTATCTTCCACGGAAAGTTTGCGAAAAACCGATGGCTCCTGAGGTAGATAGCCCACACCCTTTCTGGCTCTTTGGTACATAGCCATATCGGTAATTTCCCTATCATCCATGAATACCGCTCCTTCGGTGGGCTGAATAAAACCTACCACCATATAAAAGGTGGTTGTTTTTCCCGCTCCATTCGGACCAAGCAACCCGACGATCTCACCCCGATTGACCTCGATGGAGACGCCTTTTACTACCTCTTTACTTCCGTATTTTTTGACCAGATTTTTAGTCCATAATCGCATAAAATTTCATTTTAATAGAAGCTTGATCTTATTCCTCCTCTTCCCCTTTTTCAGTTAAAAAACCGGTTTCAATAATTTGCTCAAACTCCCAATTGGCTCGCAGTTCTATTACGTTAAAAACTTTTATTTGTTCAGCCTGCCTCCTTTGCACGGGATGGCCGGGATCCCATATTCTGTTTCTGTTAACGTCCTCAATCACCCTTAAGGTGTAGCGATCAGGACGAATATTTGCTAAGTTCCAGTTGAATTCGTTTTTTCCGCTGACTACCACTGATCTCACCACATTTTCCCGCTGATCTTCCAGCTTGAATATATATTGCTGTGCGGAGTCCAGTTGCTGTATAATAATTTCGAGTTGCGCCAGAGCTGATGACGACTGCCGACTAAAGTTCAATCGAATGGAATCATTGGTTTGCCCAAAAATGTCGGTTACAGCACCGGGCATGAGTATCCATTCACCTCTTTTGCCTCCCTCCAGTTCCAGATTCAGTAACAAACTGTCTGAACTGAAAGTGAAATCGCGTAAATTTTGATTTTCTACCATTACCGTATCTACGTACAAGATACTGTCCCGATTAAAACTATCCAGAAGGTGATTGAACCGGATTACTGCTTTTTCTCGAGGAAGCAGGTTAGCCGATATTTCTGACTTTCGCAAAGGAGCAATTTCTGTATTTCGCGGTGGGGCTATACGCACTGTATCAGTTCCTTCATTAATTTCAGTAGTTACCAGCATTAAGCTGTCTGTAATTATGTTGGGACCAAAATGAAAAGCTATGGTATCCCCATGAAGTGTTGGGGTAAAGGGAATATCCAAGTCCGGGAAATCAAATTCTAATGCTTGTGGAAGTCTGTTGTAAACTAATGAATATCTCGAACCATCCCGCCACCTTCTTGAACTGGAAAAAAGCCTTTCCTTTCTTTGATAAATCGAAATTTCAATAGTTTCGCCCGAGTTTTCCGGTAAAATAATCGGATCGGCATAGAAACCACTTTTTTCATCTGCCAGATCCAGGATATAATTCCTGTTCTGATCCTGCAGAGCAAAAAGACGAAAACTATCTGCTCTCATATATTGTAAATGAGCCATTCCATTTTTATCTGTAACAGCAAAATAAACCGGTTTTTCCTTCACTATAGCACTGTCACCGGCTGACCATGGGTGGAGCATGGCAATAACCCCCTCAGCGGGAAGTCCCGTAAATGCTTCAGTGACATTCACCCTTAATTCCAGTGAATCAATAAATGAGCCCGTTGAAAAGACATAGAGGAAATTCTTTAGAATATTGCGTTCAGTGATATCCCGTATTGCATCCCCGAAATTGATGGTATAAGTAGTATTTTCTAAAAGTTCTTCATCATCGTGAAAACTCATAATTAGTCTCCTGCCCCGCACTCTGAACTCAGGTCTTTCCTGCAAAGGAGGTGAGATCACTATGGATGTCGCGGGATTATCCAGCTCGATGAATTCATCAAATTCCAGCGTAATATCCTTTTTGGTGAAATTAACAGGCAACAAGGGTGAGGACGCCAGGGTATCCAAAACGGGAGGTTCCTCATCTCTTGGTCCTCCTGTAGGGGCAACCGGATTGGCACAGGCTTCCATTAAAAAAACCAAAAAAGCCAATAATGCCAAAGCACCCACGCCCTGTAGAGAAAATTGTCTTCCTGTTTTTGTTATTGGTTTTTTCATTAATTACTGGAGATGTACTTTGCTCAAATTTCGATCAAAGGTAAGGTTTTTACCTTAATTAGCTTGGGTTAATGATTGTTCCGCGGATGATACTTCATTATGGTTTTTCTGAGAAAATCCTGATCGATATGTGCGTAAATTTCTGTTGTGGTGATGGACTCATGTCCCAGCATATCCTGAATAGCTTTCAGGTCAGCACCTCCTTTCAGCAAATGGGTAGCAAAGGAATGTCTAAGCGTATGTGGACTGATATTTTTCGAAATTCCTGCATTCTCAGCGTATTTTTTTAGAATCAAAAAAACAGATTGCCGACTGAGCCGCTTACCGCGGTTATTGAGAAACACAATGTCTTCGTCCACTATTTTTCCGGTTCTTCTACTGTGGTTAATGTAGTTGTGAAGGTGATTAATGGCAAGTTGACTTATGGGCACCCAACGCTCTTTGTTACCCTTTCCTCTTACCTTAATTAACTCAATTTCCAGATGGAGATTGGAGATTTGCAGATCACACAATTCGCTAACTCTCAAGCCACAGGAGTACATGGTTTCAAGAAGTGCTCTGTTTCTCGTGCCGTTGGCAAGGCTCAAATCAATACTGTCCATGAGTTGATTGACTTCATCTACGGATAAGACTTCGGGTAGTTTTCTTTCGAGTTTTGGTCCTTGAATCTTATCTACCGGATCATGATTTATTATTTCTTCCAGCATGGCATACCGAAAAAAGGCTTTCAAACTCGACAAATGACGTGCCTGTGAACTCGCTTTCAATTTGCGATCGTAAAGGTGAGCCAAAAATTCTTCTATATGGATAGTCTCTACATCACGCAACCTAAGTGCAGGTTCCCTTTCCGAGCAAAACTCAGCAAAAAACTCCAGATCACTCTTGTAGGATGCAAGTGTGTTTTTGCTCAATCCCTGTTCAAGAAGCAGGAATTGATGAAATCCTTTAATGAGAATGTTCCAGTCCATAAGTTTTTAAACGTCAATTTTTAGTTTGACGTACAGTTTTATTAAAACCTGAAAGCTTTTTTTCTCAGCTTGATTTTGTAAAATCCAACAAAATCCACTTTTGATTGAACCCATATATTGCAATCAGACGTTTAATTGGCATGTTCTTAAAGAGGAAATTATATATAGTAATTCTGTGCTTGCCATTTTTCTGGTCAGCGGTGAATGAAGATGCGCATTCACAGATTCAGGATATAACACAGGATGGAGTAAGTGTAAGAATTCCCTTTATTGAGTATGGTGATTTTATTGTGGTGAGCGGACGTTTTTTCGGTACGGTAGATCTCAATTTCATATTCGACACGGGTGCTGAACATACTATTCTATTTGAGAAATTGCTTACGGATTTAATGGGGGTGGAATACGACCGGAGAATCCCGCTATACGGTTCTGATCTTACAGAGGAGTTGTTTGCACTCATTGTCAGAAACATCCATCTTCAACTGCCGCCTGCCAGGAAAAAGAAGATGAGCATCTTGGTTTTGGAAGAGGACTATACTACGATAAGGCAATTCCTCGGTGTTAATATACATGGCATATTGGGCGCCTCCTATTTTGGTGAGTATATAGTGGAAATCAATTACAGACGGAATTTTATCGAATTACATCGGCTTGAGCATTTTGATCCACCCCGGAGTAATTTCGAAACTTACCCCATACAGCTCATTAATCGAAAACCCTATATCAGTGCCGAATATGTAACACCCTCGAGAGATACACTCGAACTTGATTTTTTAATGGATACAGGGGCGGCACTACCTTTACTTGTGCACACGAATACACATGATGAATTATCACTTCCTGAAAATGTAATTGTTGGCAATCTGGGTTCCGGTCTTGGGGGTTATCTTGTTGGTTATATCGGACGTTCTAATATGTTTGAGCTATGGGATCAGCAATTCCCCAATATTTTAACAAGTTATCAGGATTTGGACAGTATGGCGACAGATTTTCAATTTTTGAACCGTCAGGGAATTATTGGCAATCAATTGCTAAGTCGCTTTCATCTTTATATCAATTACCCCAGATCAGAGGTTTATGTGAGACCTTACAGGAGGGTAGATCGACCCTTCAATTTTGACAGAAGTGGAATCAATGCCATTGCTGCGGGACCGCGTTTGAACAATTTTTATATCGTACATATAGTAGAGGGTTCACCTGCACAAGAAGCCGGATTAATGAGAGGGGACCGCATTTTAGCCATTCAGCGAATACCCGTATCGCTGCTCAATCTCGACCGTATTAATAACAAGTTATCCAGAAGAGAGGGCAGGAATATCAGGATGCGGGTAGAGCGTGATGAGGAGGTGAAAGTAGTTACATTTGAATTACGTGAATTATTTTAAAAATTTATTACCTGAATTAAAATAATTGGCTTACCTTTGCAGTCCGTTTTTAAAAAGTGGAATTATGTACGCAATAGTAAAGATAGCGGGTCAGCAATTTAAGGTTCAGGAGGGACAAAAATTATATGTCCACAGACTGAGCGCTGAGCCCGGTTCAAAGGTATCCTTTGATGAAGTATTGCTGGTTGCCGGTGGCGACAATATCAGCGTAGGGACTCCCAATGTACAAAGTGCAGCGGTTGAGGCCACAGTTATTGATCATCTTAAGGACGACAAAGTGATCGTTTTTAAGAAGAAGAGAAGAAAGGGCTATAAGGTAAAAAGAGGCCACAGACAGTATTTATCACAGTTGGTGATTGACAAGATTACAGCTTAATTAAGAACCTAAAAATTATTTCATCATGGCACATAAAAAAGGTGTTGGTAGTTCGGATAACGGACGCGACAGTAAAAGTAAAAGACTAGGTGTAAAACTTTTCGGAGGTCAGCAAGCCATAGCCGGAAATATCATCGTACGTCAGAGAGGAACTAAATTTCACCCCGGCAATAATGTAGGTATTGGCAAAGACCACACCCTTTATGCCCTTGTAGATGGTGAAGTGACCTTTCAAAAGAAAAGACTAAACAGAACCTTTGTTTCTGTACTTCCCGCTTTTGAGGAAGTTAACGAAACATTGGACACTTCAAATGAGGCGCCACAGGCAACTCAGGATAATGCATCAGAAGAAGAGTAAGAAATACAGTTAATTCTGAAGATTTTGGTTAAGAATAAAAAGAGCCGATGCGAAAGTATCGGCTTTTTTTGTATGATTTCTTTATTGGCTTAATAAAAATATCATATTTTAAATGCCCGGCAATTCAGTATTTTGTCATAACTTGGCTTGTATTATCAAAGTCATCAAATTATGAACACCGCACCCCTTATATCAAAAGTACATTATTACTTATCCTTAGTTTTGTTTTTCCTGTGTTTGTTCTTCTTGCCTAACACCCAATTTGGACAGTCTAATATTGATTTATACCACAATCATGGGGACGAAAGAATGCCTTTTTATGAAGTTGAGGATTTTATTTTTTCTGGCGATATCCAGTTTTTTAGAGGGAGTGGTAGTGATTATCTAATGGTCATGGATACCTTGAAGACTTACTCCATTGTTGATGGAGAGTTAAGGGCTTCAAGATTAGATATTTTTGAATATGATGAAGAATTTAGAATAACAAAGCAGGAGATTTGGTCATATAATTCATCTTCACAAGATATTATACCTGTTAGTCAAAGATTATATGAGTTTGATGAGCTTGGGCTTATTACCTCTGACACATTTTTTACCTATATTAGCCAACTGAACTCATGGGGATATGTCTATTATAGAGATATAGAACATGAATCCAACCAAAGTCGAGCAACGAGGTTTAATTGGAATGCTCCACAATGGGGGTGGGATGTCTTTTCCATTACAGAGCGTGAATATGAAGATAATATATTGACAAAGAGGTCAACTTACTTTTGGCGCGACCATTTACAAGATTTTCGATTGGAAGAGATTATTGATCGCCAACATGAAGGCTCAATTTTAAAGTATCAAATTAATTATAGATATGATATTCAGGGTGATTCTCTATATCTGAATCAGTTAACTGAATATCAACATAACGATAAAGACTTGCTTGAATCTATAAATAATTACAGAAGTAATCTTAGTGAAGGATCTGAACTCAAGCCATTTAGTAGGTGGGAATATGATTACAATGAATTAAACCAAATGGTTGAAAGCACCTATTTTGAGCCTTATAGTATCGAGCTGTTTGGGTCAGAATTTATTTCTAAAAAAGAAGATGATGGAGTTTTTAATCTGCAAATAACAGGAGAAGACTTTTTAACCAATACATCTGACTCTCTTTATGGTTGGAATCCAGTTTTCAGGATTGTAAGGGATTATGATCAGCATGGTGATTGGTCGGTTTTTACAAGATATGAAATCTCAGAGGATGACCCTGAAGTTTGGATTAATACAAGAAGAACAGAATTTGAGCGGGATTATAATTATAGCATTGGAGCCTATATTCCTTATATTTTATTTGCAAACGATCAGCACATGTTATTAAGGGAAATAGATTATGGCTTGCCTTCTGAAGAAATTATTATAGAACGAGAATATATTTATTCACAAGTCCTTATTAGTAGCACCTACGAAATTGACCCCGACAACCCCTTAACTATTTTTCCCAACCCAACCAAAGATATGATACATATTGAGTTGGATCAGCAAATTTCTAATTTGAAAAGTATCCACGTAGTCGATATGCTGGGAAGGTTATGGCATTCTGGTGAGTTCAATAGTCCAATGGAATTGAATGTTCAGAATTGGCCAACCGGTATTTATAATGTGGTTATCAGCGACAAAGAGAGTGGAACCGTGGTGACGAGACAGGTGGTGAAGCAATGATATTTTAGTTTGAAAATAATTTACATAAAGCCGGTGCGAGAGTATCGGCTTTTTTTCTTTGTAGTAGAAGTGAACACAAGTATGATAAGAAATTATTTAGACCAAGGCGAACAAGAGGTTCTAAATCAAAAATCACCTGATAATCTTTAATTAGTACTCTCCTTAATAAAGTTTTTTACCAAAAACTTAAATAACGGATGCTCTTAATAACGTTTTTGTCGTTTTATTCAAATAAGCTATTCAGCAAGTATTCCTGAAATATTCACCATTGCACCAAAATCTTGCACTTTTAGCTCAATCAGATTTATCAATACTGATTCCTGCAATAATCGTATTTTCGCTCTTTCAATTACCGGTTTCAATTCAAAATGATCATTACCAACTACCAACAGGCCATCGATTTTCTCTACAAGCAACTACCAATGTTTCAACGGGTGGGACCGAAGGCTTTTAAGGTAAACCTGGATAACATTACTCAACTTCTGCAAGCACTCGATAATCCTGAGCGTAAATTCAAGTCTATCCATATAGCAGGCACCAATGGCAAAGGCTCGGTATCTCATATTTTGGCTGGTGCATTGCAGTGTGCAGGGATGAAAACGGGACTCTATACAAGTCCGCATTATAAAGATTTCAGAGAGCGAATAAAGATAGACGGGCAGTTGGTGGAGGAGGAATTTGTCATTGATTTTGTAAACAGAATCAACGAACTCACCCTTCAGTTGCGACCTTCCTTCTTTGAAATTACAGTCGCCATGGCATTTG
>SLKL01000425.1 GCA_007134625.1 Saprospiraceae bacterium | reverse complement strand
CGTACTGACGGGCTCTTTTTACACCACCAACATCAGGGGAGGCAAACTTTACCTTACTCAGATCTTTGGTTTTCAAATAGGGGATAAAAATAGCGTTGCCCTTTAAGTGGTCCACCGGTATGTCAAAAAACCCTTGAATCTGATCAGCATGGAAGTCGAGGGTCATTACCCTGTGAGCACCTGCTGCCTGCAGCAAATTAGCAATCATCTTAGCCGAAATAGGCACTCTTGCTTTGTCTTTTCTATCCTGGCGCGCATATCCAAAATAAGGTATAACAGCGGTAATGTAGTCAGCTGAGGCCCTTTTGGCTGTATCGATCATAAGTAATAACTCCAGAAGGTTTTCAGCGGGAGCGAAGGTACTTTGTATGAGAAAAGTAAAACCTCCGCGAACTGATTCGCATATTTCGGTTTGTATTTCGCCATCGCTGAATTGATGAAACTTGATTTTGCCCGGCTCGGCACCATATAGCTCAATAATCTCATTAGCAAGATATTGCGTTTGAGAACCTGAAAATAGTTTGACTTCCATAATTTGGGGGTAGTTGGGATGTATTAACAAAAAGCAAAGTTAAAAATTTTTGAATAAAGGGAGCAATGTGAGAATGTATTATTGCATTGTATTTGAGGGTACAGACTTTGTTATGTATTGACAGGCTATTTTCCATTGGAATGCCGTCCGGTTTAAACTTATTTCACTACCTTTAGTTGTAAATCTCTACCGATTATTCAATGACAGATCAAACAGCAAAAAAATACGCTTTTCCATTACCCCAAAAAACCTATCCGGCTAAATTATTGCTGACAGGTGAATACTCAGTGCTAAAAGGGAGTTCCGCTGTGCTTATACCCTTACCTATTTATGGAGCGCGCTGGAAGAAAATGGATAGTTTAAGATCAGATTGGAGAGACTTGCTTTCCGGCTTTATTAGTTATCTGAGAAAGAACACTTCTGAATCACCATTTTTGAAAATAGAATCTATGGAAGCAGCTTTTGAAGCGGGTTATTTTCTGGATTCTAATGTTCCTCAGGGATGTGGTTTAGGTAGTTCCGGTGTTTTTTGCGCTGCAATTTACGATGCGTTTGGAATAAAAAATCAAGATGAAGGTCCCATACAAGTCCGGGAACGTCTCAGATTGATGGAAAATTTTTTCCATGGAAAAAGCTCAGGTCTTGATCCCCTCGTGAGTTACTACAACAAAGCTGTGCACTTGAAATCAGAAGAAATTAATTTCTTCCAAACCAAGCAGAAGGCGACCAATAACAATCTACCTAATGTATGGCTTTTTGATAGTGAAAAGAAAAGATCAACAGCTACACTGGTTAATTCTTTTCATAAATTTCTGGAGGACCCTGACAACAGTAAAAGTTTTTTTAATGAGTACATCCCGATAATTGAAAAAGCAACACTCCATTATTTGAAAGGGGAATGGCAAGAATGGTATTCAGGCATACAGGAAATAAGCCTTTGTCAAACCAAAATTTTCAAGCCTATGATACCCGATAACATCTTTGATTTATGGATGGATGGGCTTGAAACCGGAAGTTACTACATGAAATTATGCGGAGCCGGAGGTGGAGGTTTTTTCTATCTTTTTTCCGACAAAGAAAATATTAATATTCAGGATTTTAAGGTAATTCCAATAAGACAATATTTGTCAACTCTTATTACTGATTAGCAAAAAAGCGGGCGGCAAATTCTTCAGGACAAAATTGACCTTTACATTGCCGAATTTACTTTTATACAGACCCTTTTTCACTAAAGAATAGTGAACCTGGACAAATTTTCCACCCGAACGGATAGAATCGCGGCATTGAGTAACAATATCATCTCCCACAGCATCCGGCATAACCGAAAATGGAAGAGCTGAAACTACATAATCCACTTGATCGATTCCCTGCTCCTTTAGAATGTCTTTTAAATCCTCCGCCGACCTTTTGTAAAAAAGAAGTCTTTGATCATCGAACTTTTCCAGGTCTTCCGAGAAAGCATCATTGATTTCAAAAGCAATTAACTTTGCATCCGGAGCCATATGCTTAAGCAGCTCACGGCTGATGACTCCATCCCCTGCGCCCAGTTCAACAATAACTGCCGCCTTGGAAAAATCAATTTGGTCAGCTATGCTCCTACATAAATACCGGGAACTCCTTGTGACTGTTCCTACTTCTTTGAGGTTTTTTAGACTCTCTGAAAAAAAATCCAATCTCTTCATAATGCTATTTTATTGTTGCCTGTTTTGAACCGGAGTCAAGAAGCTGTAATCCAAATTAACTCCAATCACACTTACCCGTTAGTGAAAAAGAGATTGTCCAACTTCGATTCAAAATCTAAATTTAGTTAAAGTTTTTTAATTCAGGGTAGTTTTCTTTTAATTGATTGATTTCCGCTCTCTCCAGTCTCCTGCCATCCAGATAAACCACCAAAAAGGCATTCTCAAATCCCCTTGTTTGAATGCTTTCCATTAAAGCCGAGGCTGCTGAATATGTTCTTTCAGACCCCAGCAGGTAACGATAAAAATCGCTATCCATTTGTCTTTCTACAACTGCCGGTATCTGCTCTCTTAGTATTTCATGCTCATAAAGTGACCTTGAAGCTGCAATCTGTACCCTGAATAAAAGCCCCTTATCCACCTCCAGATTTCTGAGTTCGGATAAGTTGCCATCCACTCCAAAATCTCTTTCCTGCCTTATTGGACCATCTATTTTTTGTCCATTTTCAAACCACATAATATCCACCCTTCTATTCAGTTGGTCGTAATGCCATTCATAGTTACCTGTCTCTTCGATGGGAAATTGATTGCCATATGCCCTTAGCTTAATCCTTGAAACATCGACCTCTTGATCAATTAGTTCGTTGGCAATTTCTTCCGCTCTTTTTATTGAAAAAAACAATTGTCTTGAGAGCGGATCATTGTTATTGGAAAAACCATTTAAAATGATTTTCCATTCCGGGTTTTGGGATAGAATGCGTGCTAACTTTGAGATTTCATTGAGATTGCTTTCATATAGAATATTCCCTTCTTGATCATAGAAAAATGAAGCCAAAATGGAGTCCGCAACGATTTCTGTTTCGACAAAACTCTCTATAGCCTCTATTTCTGTTATGGTGTCAGATTTTATTTCAGTTAAAGCAATCACGGTATCCTGTATTACTGTATCGGTTTCCTCGACTTCTATGTCTGTTGCAAGGGTATCCAATTTTAAGGTGTCACTTGCGATAGGGGGGGGCTGAAAATAGGAGTAAATCATTTTCTTAGAAAGCTCTTTTGAGTGATCTTCCCATTCAGTTCTGAAATAAGCGAGATACAAATCGAAGCCTCCTAAACCTTCTTTTCTGTCCGAGGAAAAAGCACATGTTTTACCATCTAATCCGATCCTGAAGTGTCGATCATTTCCTGCCGAACTGATGGGTAAACCGATATTCTCAGGATCACCCCATCTTTTTACCGATTCAAAAAAATGGCTGTGATAGATATCAAAGCCTCCGATACTGCTCAATCGATTGGAAGAGAAAAATAATTCTCTACCACCTTTTGTCATAAAGGGGTCGATTTCATCCCATTCACTATTGATGTCCGGTCCCATATTGACTGCCGGGAGCCATTTTCCATCGCGAAATAATGAAATATAAAGATCATAGCCTCCAAAACCTCCCGGTCTTGCACTGGAAAAGATCATTAAGGAGTCATTGACCATGACTAAACCCTTGTCACCCAATTCCGGTACAAAAGGAGATCTCAATCTGTTATCTCTGAAAGTTCCCGTACTGGAAACTCCAAAAGTATCTGCAAAAACCCGACCGACTTCTCTTGAAAATCCTTTGAAATGGAATAAAACTCTTCCACCATCAGAGAAGTCCATGATAATATTGTTGAGCGGTGAATTGATATCTTCGCTCAGGGGTCTTACATCTCTGAATTGTCCTGCGATTAAACTCGCTTGAAAGATATCCAGCGGGTAATGTCCGTAAACTGAATCTTTTTTCCATTCACTATCAACCCTGTCACCTGTTGAGCCTTCTCTGTTAGAAGAAAAGTATAAGCGCTCAAGTGAGTTGGGTGAAAAAATTGGTCTAATTTCATCTGCCTCGGTATTGACACCCGGACCCATATTTTCCACCAGCACATCGATTCTTCTGCCCGGGATTCTTAGCCCACTTGCAGCCCTGAGGATTTTTTCTGCAACTATCTCTCTTTTGGGATCATCTGAAGCGAGGCCCCTTAGGTATGTTTTGTAATAATGTATGGCATCGTCAAACTCAAAAGTGTGTTGCAAAAGTGATGCTTTCAACCAAATCAATTCCGGCTCATCTCTGTTCAGACTATCCATCAAATAGGATAGGTTATCCTCAAGATCGAAAAACTTACCTCTTTCAAATTGGATACGGGCTTGTTGGATTTTCAAATCTATTCGATTGCTGTCCAGTTGCATAGCTTTAGTCAGGAAAGAGTCTGCTTTACTGAGGTGCCCGAAAATAAGGAAACTATCTGCTTTGGCAGAATAGTAGGTAATACTGTCTGTTGCCTGCCCGACCATTTTCATTGGGCTGAAAACAAAAAGCATTGCTACAAAAAGCACAAACTTTTTAAAGAAACAAAAAAAGTAGTTTTTAAAAGTCATTCTCCAAATCATTAGATCTGGCGATTGGGATCGAAAGCTTCCAGATAATCAGCTATTTTTCTAAGGAAGGCTCCACCCAAAGCACCATCTACTACTCTGTGATCATAAGATAACGACAAAAACATCATTTGACGTACAGCGATGAGATCACCAAACTCAGTTTCAATAACCGCCGGTTTCTTCTTGATGGCTCCTGTAGCTAGAATAGCCACTTGTGGTTGAGGTATAATTGGGGTACCCATTAGGTTTCCAAAAGTACCTACATTGGTAATGGTAAAAGTAGCACCGTCTATTTCATCCGGCTTCAATTGATTATTTCTGGCTTTACCTGCCAAACCATTGACCTCACCGGCAAGTCCAGCCAGATTGAGCCTGTTTGCATTCTTGATAACAGGAACTATCAGGTTACCACTTGGCAATGCCGTAGCCATTCCTATGTTGATGTAATTCTTTTTGATGATTTGATCTCCATTAACAGAGATGTTAACCATTGGGAAATCTCTTATTGCTTTGCAGATCGCCTCTATAAAAATAGGAGTAAAGGTTAGTTTTTCCCCATATGAGCTTTGGAAACTATTTTTATGTTGATTTCTCCAATTGAACAAATTGGTAACATCAGCTTCCACGAAAGAAGTAACGTGAGGAGATGTCTTTTTTGATTCTACCATATGGTGAGCGATCATCTTCCTCATTCTGTCCATCTCGATAATTTCCTCGTTTTGACCTGCCTGAACCGGTGCCGTCTGAGTCTTTTCAACTTTCGGCTGTGGTGGAGAAACAGTGCGTTGAGTAGCAGGCTGTGAGGGAGTTGCGGCGGGACTTGTTCTATTCTCAATGTAGTTGAGGATATCGTTTTTAGTTACTCTTCCCGACATCCCACTTCCTTGAATTTGCTCTAACTCCTCAAGACTTACCCTTTCGGTGGCTGCAATATTTCTTACCAGAGGGCTATAGAATCGACTCGATGAACCCAATTTACCGGGGCGCATTGCTTTTTCATCAGTTGTTGACTGAGCTGAGTCTGAAGCAGCTACAGAAACCGGAACTTCCTTTGGTTCTTCTTTTGGTGCCGGGCTTTCAGCTACGGCAGGAGTTGCCTGAACTTCCTGATCTTGTCCTTCAGTTTCTATTTGAGCGATGACTGTACCTATCTCTACTGTCTCGTTTTCCGGAAAAAGGATTTTAGAAATGACTCCGTCCACAGGTGAAGGTATTTCACTATCCACCTTATCGGTCGCAATTTCAAGAATGGTCTCATCCATTTCCACCTTATCACCCTCCTGCTTCAACCATTTCAGAATAGTTGCTTCCATAATACTTTCACCCATTTTGGGCATTATCAAATCTACCTTAGCCATATCGTTTTCAAAATTTTGTGCAAAAATACGATTTTTACGATCGCTGTAAAAATAAACGGAGCATATTGAGAGCTAAAAATGCAGATTTCTCAATATTCAACTTTCTGTTGTGGTTCAAATACAAGGTGTCAACCACCTGGTTTTCAATATTTCCTACGGCTACGCATACCATTCCCACAGGTTTTTCAGGGCTTCCACCCTGCGGTCCTGCAATTCCTGACACTGCAATGGCATTATCCACCTCTAAGCTTTTACAAATCCCTTTAACCATTTCAATAACGGTTTCTTCGCTTACCGCCCCGAATTTTTCCAGAGTAGCCTTATTTACATTCAGCAAATCCATCTTTACTTTATTGCTATATGCTACCACTGATCCATTGAAATATTGGGAAGCTCCCGGAACGGATGTAATCATCTGCGCTATATATCCTCCCGTACAACTTTCTGCAGTAGCCAGAGATTGTTTTTTTTCTAATAAAAGCCTACCCACTACTTCTTCAAGTGTATCCTCATTTTCACCGAAAATCATATCTCCCAATAACTTTCTGATTTCTTTTTCTGCCTTATTCAATGCTGTTTTAGCTTCCTTTTCAGTGGCAGCCCTTGAGTTTATTCTTATTTTTACTTTGGCAAGGGAGGGGAGAAAGGCGAGACTTACACCGACGTCTAAGTTCTCTTCAAAATCATTTAAAATTGAAGCTATCTCACTTTCGGGTACAGCTGCTGTATGTAGTGTTTTGGTCAGAAAAATTTTTCTGTTGACAATTTTGCTTATCCATGGAAAAACATGCTCGTTCATGAGGGCTTTCATCTCGTATGGAACCCCGGGTAAGGAGACAAAAATCGTTCCATTGTCCCTGTAAACCATTGCAGGTGCAGTGCCAGCCGGATTCTTAAAATAGGTGAAATCTTCCGGGAGATAAGCCTGTTTGCGGTGTAGTTCATTTACGGGCTTTTTCTGAGCTTCTTTGAATGCTTTTATCCAGGAAAAAACTTCTTCATTAAATACAATGTTTTTTTGAAAATATTCACCGAGAACCAATGCCGTCAAATCGTCCCGGGTGGGACCAAGACCACCGGTGATAATTACTAATTCAGCGCGTTGATGGGATTCATGCAACACTCTCAACATCTGATTTTTGTCGTCCCCAACCGTTATCATTTCTACAACTTCGACGCCGAAAGCAAGGAGTTTTTCGCCCAGCCATGCAGCATTGGTGTTAATCGTTTGTCCGATTAACAATTCATCACCAACGCTGATCAGTATGGCACTTTTTTTATTGTTCAATTCCATCAACCTATAATTTTCCAATCTGTCATTTCAATGTAGCTGATATTTCCATTGGCATCACGAATTTTAATTCTTCCGGATATTTCTATTTCAATCACAAAACAAAGAATAGTTTTCCCTGATTTTTTGTTTTGAATTTGAATCATTTCCCTATTGCCCATCATTAAGGGTAATGCTAAATCTGTTAGCATATTGGGATTCAACTGCAGGATTTTATAGTAAGCAGTCAATTCCACAAGAAAAGCAGAAAGCAAATCATTTAGTTCATTTTTTCTCCCGCTGAGCATGTAGAGGGAACTTGCCGGTCTTCCGTTTTCCACGGTTGAAAAGTCAAGTTGATTCACATTGATGCCGAAACCGCAAACTGAGGAAACAATTTTTTTTGACTGTATCTGATTCCTGATCAATATTCCCGCAATTTTCTTATCTTTGACAAGGATATCATTTGGCCACTTTATCAAAGGGTGAAGGTCGGGGTAATTTTTTT
>SLKL01000249.1 GCA_007134625.1 Saprospiraceae bacterium | reverse complement strand
TCAAGCATTTAGCGGATCAAATTTAAGATCGGAGGGAATAGATGTAGATGAAGTCATCGCCAGAGGAATACTTCCAGAGGGCACTTATCGCATATGCATTACAGCTTTTGATTTCAATACCGATCAGCCTCGCTCTTTACCGGGCACCGGCTGTTCAAATCCTTTTGTCATTACACATGCTAATCCGCCAAGGCTCAATACACCAGCTAATGAATTTGCTTTTTGTGACCCTAATGGTATGCTTCAGTTCCAATGGACACCGGTAATGGGTCTTGCCGGTTCACAAATTGAATACGACATAGAGTTTATTGATCTTACCGCATTGGGGATGAGCACAGATGACCCTTTGGCACCTTTTGTGGATGGAGCTACTCGTTTTTATACAGTTGAAAACCTCATGACCCCTTTTTACCAATATTTTATTGGTATGTCAGATCTGCCTTTTGAAGCGGGTCATCACTATGCATGGAGGGTTAGGGCACGCGACGTAAATGAAGTGGTTTTTATCCGTGACGACGGTTATTCTGAGGTTTTTACCTTCCATTACAACTGTGAAGATATAGACCCCAATGACTTTAAAATAAAGGTGGTTTTTCCAAAAAACAAGGATTCCATCCCCTACCAATTTCCTTATTTAGCCATTAAATTTGAGCCTTTTAGCGAAAGATATACCAGAATGGAGTGGGATTTAATTGTCCGCCGAAAAAGTGATGGACAAGTAGTTCACACTAAAAATGATGCGATAGCATTTGGAGATGGAGGTCCACTCACCAGAATAAGAAGACATTTACCTCAGGCGGGAAAAAAAAGAGCAGCTACTCACCCCTTAGCGAATGTAAGCGATTTTCCTAAACTAAAAAAAGGCGAAATATATCAATGGACAGCAACAGTAAGATTGATACATCCGGAAGGCAACCTCTCCCGCACCATGATAAATAATGAGTTTTTTTATGGAATGCGAAAACCCAAAGCAGAATCTCCAACCAAAGGAGAAAAAGTGGCACCGGGAAATGTAAACTTTCGATTCCATACCGGAAAAAAACCTTCCAGAATAGCACCGGACAGCGCAATGATTCATATGCCCGGAATTTTCCCCGATCCTACATTTCATCGCATTGAATCACTTGTCTCGGAAGCCTTTCTACTTGAAGTATATCCTTCTAGGGAAGCAGTGGATGATCTAAGCAAGCGCATTTACACCTATAGAGGAAATTTCTCCGGAAGTATTCCGCCATATGATCCCATTGATAAAGAAGCAATAGAAGAGAGCTTATTTAAAATGATGAGTCACGAAAGTACTACAGCGTTTCAAAATATCATACTTGAGGGTGAGGAAGGACCATTTCTTGACACCTTTTACTGGCAAATTGTATATCTTGATGACCCGCTCAATGAAAGTAAAGGCCGCTATCAAAAGAGCAAATTAAGTTACTTTATAGTGGATTCTTCTATCAGTAGCGAGGACAGTGGGGATAGTGAGGATGAATGCGGGAATGATTGCGAAGCCCCGGAGATAACTGATCGCACAACTAGAAAAAGCATTGCTGTAAACGAGGAAATCAGGGTGGGTAAATTCACCTTGAAGGTCAAAGAAATAACCGGTTCAAGCAATAAGGCATACAATGGCAAAGGAACCATCAGAATCCCGTTTTTTGCAAATATTAACCTTTTGGTGGAATTCAGGAATATGGTGGTCAATAATGCAGGTCAATTTTACAGTGGAACAGTAGAGGCCATTGACGACCCAATCGGCTTGAATTTTCAAGAATTAGCAACCGGATTTGGAACCTTGCGGCAATTGGAAGAAGGAGCGGGTAGAGATGCATTTGAGACGGCATTAGCGACGGGTGGACGTCTATTAAGTTCCATTGCAACCGGGACAGAAATCGGACTTCCGGTAGGTTTAGATACCGACATCGGAGGTTCTAAGTTTATCGTAGGGATAGTGGGTGCTGAATTTGAACCTAGAGAAGCCAATGTTCAGGTGATGATGTACCTTTCGGTCCCAGAGGCAGAGGCAGAGGGGTTTGAAGTGCCCGGTTTCGGAGCCCAATTGTGTATCAACCCCAATGGATTTGGTCCGGATAAACTGATGTATATGGTAGGGAATTTAGGTATTCCATTCGGGGGTGAAGAGGATTTTGTGTTGAGATTCAAAGGAGCGTCCCCGGAAGGTGGTGATCCCGACACCAATAAAATCTCATATATACAACTTGATTGCAATGGCTTTAAAGCTGCTCAGATAGCAATTGAGGCGGAATTCCCCAGATCGATGATCGTACCCGAAAATCCGGATGGCAGCATTAAGGAAGAAGGCAGGGTAAAAGGTTTTAGTCGTTTCAAAGTGACAGGTTCGGGAGGCTGGTTAGCCCAGTTTACCATGGATAAATTCCAGATCGCAGGACTTGAAAACTGGTCCTTCCACGTCAATGATGCTTACCTCGATTTTTCTGACACAGAAAATCCACCGGGATTTAAATTTCCAAAGCACTATGGCAACACCACCCTCTCGGGCTCCTCTGATCCAGCAGTAAGGAGCAGGTGGCAGGGCTTTTATTTAAAAAATCTTACTGTTTATACTCCCAGAGGCTTATCAGATGACGACGAAAACTACAGGTTTCATTTTGGAGTAAAGGACTTACTAATCGACAATACCGGGTTTAGTGCAAATATTTTTGCTGCAAATATTGCAAAATGGCATGAAGAGGCTGATGATGATGAAAAAAAGGCTAAAATTAATGGCTGGGCCCTATCTCTTGACACTGTATCAATTGTATTTTCCTCAAATAACTTTATTTCCGGAGGGATTAGCGGCAAAATTGGCCTCCCCATAACCGAAAAGACCCAATACCTTAAATATAAACTGGCACTGGAGTATGACCCTTCAAAAGAGGAATTTAAATTCAAGGGCAATGTAAAACCTGATGAAACCCTTATCATACCTATGTTTATTGCAGAACTTCATCTGGAGAAAAGTTCACAGCTTTATTTCGAAATTGGTAGCAAATCCAAAGCCGGTGTAAAACTCACCGGCAATCTGAATATGTCTAAAGATTTTGCGGGGGCATTGGAAGATGTTCCGGGCGACTTTGAGATGGCGGGTTTGAGATTTGAGAATCTGGAAATTGATACAGAAGATGGCTTTAAAGGTGGAACACTTGCTGACAGAAGTCTGGATGGTCTGGGTTTAATGGGAGCAAGTGGATCGGGAGGAGGCTCAAGCAGAGAAAATCGTTCCCGAAGTGTAGGAGGTTTCCCTCTTTCTATATCGAGTATCAACTTCTCTGCCAATGGGTTTAACCCGATTTTATCGATTGAACCCAAACTTAGTTTTTCAAGTGATGGGGAGGGTTTGGCATTGGAGACTACTTTAAATTTTGAGTTTAAGTATGAAAACAATTCCTTTGATCTTGAAAAACTGAGTGTAAGTTCAATTACTCTCGATATTGACTTTTCGGCATTAAAGTTAAAGGGTCGGATTGAGTTTTACAACCGGCCACATGGTGATGGTATCGTAGAGGGATTTAAAGGCGAACTTGAGGTAAGACTTCCGATGGAAATTGAAGCAAAATTAGCAGCAGAATTTGGTGTTTTCAAAGTTCCTGAAACAACTATGGGGTTTGGTTCAAGAGAATTCTTTGGGTATTTTAGTCTGGACGCAGAGGTAAGAGGCCTAAAGGTTACTCTAATGCCGGCCATACAACTTACTGGCTTAGCCGGAGGTTTTTATCATCGAATGCGACAGGAAAATGCATCCGCATTATCATCGGGTGCTTCAATTATGGGGGGATCAGGTAGTGGACCTTCAGGGGCGAATTATGTTATAGATTATGACATTGTATTTGGAATGAACTTCAAGGCAATGTTCTGTTTTCCGGATAAGTGCGACTTGTACAGTTTAGATGCGGGATTTGGGATAAGCTTCAGAGAGGGAGGAGAACTTGGTAAAATCAACATTCTCGGGGAACTATATGTCATGACAGACCGCTCTAAAAATGAAATACCGAAAGTATATGCAGGTGTTCAGTTAGATTTTAATAATCCACCAAATGGTGAATCAGAATTCAATGGGCAATTTATGATTAATCTTGCCGTAGGACCCCAGGGTCGGGAACCTCTCCTTAGAGGAAAAGGCAGAATCTGTCCACCACCACCATTTCCTCAACCATCTTTCCCATGTTACACGGTGGTCAATGCGCATTTATTCATACCAACAGTTAATACATCAGAACGCTGGTTTTTCCATATGGGCAAACCCTCACCAGAATCAGCAAGAGGTGGTCTGGAATTGGACATTGCTGCACTCACAGTGGACTTTTCAAAGTATTTAATGATTGGTAATGATATTCCTATCAACTTACCACCTCTTCCCGCAAAAGTCGAGCGTGTTCTCAGCGGAGATAAACAATTAGATGCCGCGAATCAAAGTGCAGTTATGGCTATGGCCAATGACAGGACCACAGATCCTTCAACAAGAGCCAATGCCCAAACGGGAAGTGGATTTGCATTTGGTGCTTCTTTTGAAGTAGGCGTAAATATCAATGTTGCTATTTTTTACTTTGCTCTGGAGTTCTTGCTCGGATTTGATATAAATTTAACGAAATCAACAGTTTGGTGCCATGGATCAGAAGGGGACGATCCATTTTTAAGAGGAAAAAATGGATGGTATGCTCAGGGACAGGTCTATGCCTATTTGATGGCAGATCTAGGTATAGACGTAAACCTTCTTTTTGTAAGGGGTAAATTTAGTATATTAAAGGGTGAGGTTGCAATGGCACTGCAGGGAAGACTTCCAAATCCAGAATACTTTGTCGGTCGTGCAGGTTTAAGGTATAGCATTTTAGGAGGAGTTGTAAGTGGTCAGTGTAATTTCAAAGCAGAATTTGGTGAAAAATGCGAGATTTTAGGTGGAAATCCATTTGGAGATGTTCCTTTTATTGGTGGTATCAAACCGGAGGGAAATAACAGCAATAATGGTTATAGTGTTTTTTCTAATGCAGATATCGCATTCAACTGGCCCGTAAATACTATTTTACCATTCCCTAAAGATCCCGATGACCCTGAAGCAGGTGTAAGATATATTTATGTAAGCCCGGAATATGCCAGAATCAGAAACACATCTAATGGTAGAATTGTCGCTTCCAGAATGGTTTACAGCAATGAAAATTATTCCCTTACACTTGAGCCATATAATTGGCTAGAAGGTCATATAAATCACACAACAGAGATAAGACTCAGAGGTCGTGAAAGGGGCTTGAGTTCAAGTATGAATCCAGCCCATTGGGGTCCTATTCGATATCCAAACCCGGTAGATACCAATCAATTAATCACATGGGTTGAAGAGGAAGCAAAAACCTTCTGGACTGGTCCCAGACCCACAGTAATTGCAGAAGAAAATGTACATCATACTTACCCATTGAACAGACAGCGATACTTTTTAAAAGGAGAAGGGCAGCCCTATCTCAGGCAAACAAGCGCTACACATGAACTCTTTGCAAATCCTTTTGAAGGAGAAGATGTCAGGTATATAGTCCGATACCGACCTGTTCATGGAGGTGATGACATTGAGGTTCCTTTTAGAGCATGGGGTGTTTTTTTACAGGTAGAACAACCCAATCTTGAAAACAATACCCTTTACCAGGTTGATTTTATCAGGGAGCCCGACTTACCACCTTATGCTTACACCTTCGAAATGATAGGAAGAGAAGTTTTAAACAATCCCCAGTTTGGATTGCCAACGAATATGCGATTAAGCCTTGCTACTACCTTTGATTTAAGAAATCTGGCGCACGGGTCCGGGGATGCTAAGGTAGAAAAAAGAAAAATTACTGCTGCATCTATAAGAGAAGATAAACAGACCATTTTATATACTTACCACTTCAAAACGAGCAGGTACAATACATTAGCACAAAAACTATGGCCGGTAAACTTTAATACAACCGGACACTTTTTCCATATGGGAGTAGCCTTGTTATCCAGAGAAAATCTAGTCGAACCCTTTGAAGCATACGATTTAGTGGGATATTCAAAAGGTAATAAACTAAGAGTTCCACCACTTGTACAATTCGTAAAACCACCAATATTTACGTCTTATCACAGCAGAGTTAATATGGATTATACCACTTACAGGGACTATTACAATTTTGCGACTAACATTAACCTTTCATTTTGGGGGGCATCCAGAAATCAATTAAGATCAGTCGCCAGAGCCAGATTAGCAAGGAATGAGGCAGTATTCAGAAACAATGGAATTAGCCCATACCGTGGAACTACCGTTTCTCCGATACAAAGAAATATGGCTCGACCTTTAAGTGACCATGAAGCAAGCGGCGGACCATCATGGTTTGTCTATTGGTTTACCCCTGACGAAAGACTATCCATTTCTTATCAGGAAGCGGCATTGGTATTTAATCAAACCAACGTAATGAAAAGGAAAATCCAATCATTATTAAACTATCAGGCTGGTTTTCAACTACCTTTTGCAATACAGCTTGTTGGGGACCGCCCATTAAATATCAGAGTAAATACATTTTTGAACAGGGCCGGAAGTTTTTATGCATTAAATACCGGATGGTACTATTTCAGGGCTGAATATACACGGCCTAATCCGTTAATTCCAACTGAAAGAATTGAAGCAAATGAGATTCCATTGAAGGGCTCATCGAGAACCTGGAGTTTTAGTCACAATCGATAAAAACACAAAAAATGAAAAATATTATTAAATTAAATACAATAGATCTGGAACTACCATCAATATACTATTTATGGACATCCAAACGAGTATTATTAATTATAATCGCCGCTTTATTTTTTCATACAGCCATTATGGCTCAGGAAGAATTTCCTGATACTGTTGGGGTGACTTTGCCTTCATGGGAGAAACTTCTGGAGGAATCAGAAGTATTTGAGATAATGGAAGAGGAAACCGACACCTCTCAAGTTGAAATATCCTTCGAAGGCAACATCCAGGTAATCGGTAGAATCAGAAACGATGCTATTACCCTGCGATGGGGTGTTGACAATCCGGGTTTGTGGTTTGAAAACAACATTTACGGGTATGGGATCAGGAGAATAGCTTTTAATGAAGACGTTTTTTATGACCCTGAAAATGCTGTAGAGATGCTGTCTGAACCCTTAAAACCATGGCCTGAGGAAAAATGGGAGGAATATTTTGTCAACGGTGGCGAATCTGATAATATGGCGGTAGCTGCACAGGTCATATTAGGAGAGTACGGGCAAGATTCAAGAATGACCATGTTGGGATTGTCAGACGAGATGATTAATCGGCATGGTTTTGCCCATTTGGTAGCCGATTGGGATCCACTTGTTGCAGAAGCCCTGGGGATGAGATGGATAGATGAAGATATAGAGCCAGGCATGAATTATGCCTATGAAATTTATTGCATGGGAGACACCCTCCTTGATATGCCTTGCAAAAGTGGGTTTGTTATTGTTATTACAAGTGAGGAAGAACCGGAGTATATACCTACTATTGATACAATCATTGAAGGCGACCTACAATTAGTTTTAAAATGGAACACTACCGGAAGCATTCACAATATGAGCGGATTTTTAATTGAGAGATCAGATGATGGTGGATCTAATTTTCATAGGGTTGTTGACAATCCCTATGTAAGCCTTTTGGATAAAATCGATGATTCTTGGGCATTGCGATTTTACACTTATCATGACTCCATCCCGCAAAATGGAAATTGGTACATTTATAGAATTGCAGGAATAGATCCTTTTGGTGAACTAACCGAGTGGTCTG
>SLKL01000394.1 GCA_007134625.1 Saprospiraceae bacterium | reverse complement strand
CTGTAGTATTGATGATGCTTTCTGCTATTGACAGGATTAAAGGTGCAGCCTCCTCAGGGTAACTGTAGATATCAATGGTGTGACCAATAGGTTCTTCAGTTACAGGATTTAAAACGGGATTATTGGGATCGGGATTCCAGCCGGAAGCGGGATCGGGCGCCCAGTCATCTGATAGAGAAATAATATCTATCCAATCGTCGAATTTAGGGCCTCCGGAGCCGGGTCTGATCGGTGGTTTGTACGGATCAATACATATACCATCAATGGGAACGGTAATGGTGCCTCCGGGTTGCACAACTATCTCTGTAGTTCCTGGTATAATATACGGTTGACTTCTGCGGGTGCCGGGCACCAAAGCAGGCCCAACTGAAAACCTAAGGGTATTGACCTTATCTCTGTTGGTGACTTCCAGAAGGATTACATCACCAATAGTTTTGCCGGTACCTTTTACTTTGATTTTAGCATTATCCGGTTGGTCACTTTTCTCCGCAGCAATTTCAGAGAAGTATAAATCTTTTTCCTCAAACTGATTATCAGAAGAGGCAAGCAAACCAATGGAAAGCACTAAAAAACTGAATAAAAAACTAAATCGAGGAATCATAGCAGTTGGTTTTTATGATTAATGAGTCCTATTGTCCCTACTCTGATTAAGGCTTTTCGGGTTCCGCCTTTTCACGGGGTTCTGCTGTGTTATATAGTCGAATTCATTTAAAATCTGCAATAAATATACGATAAAATTTTTTAAAAAACCAAATAATTCGGACGATCGGTGGGTGTGACTAAACCAAAGGTAGGTTTTTTACACTTTGACCTGAAAAAGTTAGGTATTCATTACATGATGTTTTTATGTATATTTTTGGGACTTATTTATCAAAAAAGAGACCATTGGTCTGATCAAAATTGCCGATGGTTTAAATATAGAGAGGCGTTAGAGAAATTTAATTTACCTTGGTTTTAGAAGAATTAATAGGATATTTTTCAGTGATAAAATTATCCATCTAACAATGATTACTTTAGTAAGCAAGATAGGCGGAACCCGAAAAGCCTATTACAGAGTAGGGCTAATAAAATTCTCTTAAAATGAAAACGCAAATTATTTTCCTCGTGTTTTTTCTTATTGCTATGACCCCCTCGGCTGAGAATATTAATAATTATACTGAGATGGTTAAATATGAGCAATTATCTATTTCAACGGCATACGATTTATCTGGTTTAGAAGAAAATAATGTAGGCAAAATATTGCAAGATGATGAAGTCACTGAGTGCTTTAAAGATAGGCTAAATCAATACGTTACTGTGGGAGAGGACGGTCGGCCTAAGTATATTCCTGCCGGTCTTAAAGTAGATTCTCCAGTTGGAACAGGAGAAACTACCGGTCATATCGCAACACTTTCAGTTACTAATACTACCAGTGATGCTATCATCTACAATCCCGGTTCTGTTTTTATTCCATCTACAAATGGATCTCAACCTTATATTGTACCTCCGACAGAAGATGTAACCATTCCGGCGGAGGAGTCAAAGGATATACCATTGTTCGGATATTGTGCAGATGTAACCCGCCCTCCTGTATCCAAAGGAGAGCCTACTTCTGCAATCGAAGAATGGGTGCGTGCAAAAAATCTACCCTACGGATGGAGACCAAATCGGGATAATGGTTGGATGGACCACCCAGGTTCCAAAGCCCTCAATCCGATTACAGAAGAACCTCTTGGACATACCCTCGACTATGATAAATACCCTGAAGAGGCTGCGGATTTACTAATTACAGCAATTACAGAAATTGAACAAGCTTTTGATGGATTGATGACCGAAGGCAATATACATACTCCTTTTAGTTCTCAACCGGAACAAGAAAGGGAGACTGTCATACAACAAACCTTTTGGATTTTCACATCAGCTGTCCAGGGTGATGATTACAGTAAAGAAGATTTTCAAACAAAAACTATTCAACAATTTGAAGAAAATACCGGTCAGAATTTTACTTCTGCACCGGAAGAAATACAACGGAATGTAAAAGATGGTGTTTCAGATTTCTGGAGTACATTTGAAGCAGTTGGTGACAGAGCGAAAGTCTTACACTCTGAAAGTTCTCCTTTGCCCACTGGTTCCGGCGATTCACCCGGGTCTAAATCAGAAGATGAACCGGACTGTGCGGTTAATTCAACTTACAGATTTGATGAACCGGATTTCGACTTCCATCTTTCTAGAAACTGGGAGGGGGTTGCAAATAAAGATAGTATTGATACTCAGATGAGACGTGGACTTAGGGATTACGTTAACACACTTGCCGACATACAAGGGTCAGATCATGATATTTCGGAGTATGGAATACCTGAAACACCTTTGTCTGCCCAAGCCTACTGGGTGCCGGATGTAGTTGGCGGAGACGCCAACGCTTATGCATGGACGGTGATGGTACGACCTGATCAAAGGAGTCAATTTATTACCTCAACGGAAGAGTTAAAAGCTGAAGTAGGCGGTACAAGCACCTTGAAAATGACAGCAGAAGCAGATGACGAAAAAAATTGTACAACTCATGTGGTGATTGTCAAAGCAAGCCGTATTGAAGCCTACTCTTATGCTTTTGATCCATTGGCTGATCATGTAGAGGTGCTAAGACCAATCGCACTTATCGGTAATGTAGCGGTGGAATACCTGCTGGGCATTGCCCGCGGAACTGTTAATACTCTTAGGTCTTTCCTTTTGGACCGGGCCCAAGAAGGAGCAAAAAAAAAGATGGAGAAACGATTCAAAGAACTTGAAAATGAGATCCGGGAAATTGCTGAAGATTACATCCGCGAAAACCTTGGTGATGAGGTTGATGATGGATGGGCAATCATCGATTGGTTGCTAAATGAATTCCAGGAGAACCCGGAAAATGAAGTTCTTGAAATGGTTAAAGAGGAGCTGATTGAAAGTCTGGGCGAAATTTTGGGCATTGATGACCTTGGTAAAGAATTAGATAATATTGAAGATTTGCTAGAACAAATGGCTAACCCACCCTTTCAGATCATTCTAGACAACATCCCTGATCTGGATATGAATAAGATTAATGCCGCATCCGGATATGCACTTGCAGAAGGCAGCATCACCCACACGGTGGGTAGGAACACGGGTACTGCCCAAACCCGCAGTTATGTGACATATCAGCGTGAGGGTCTGGAAGACGGCTCAGAGACCATTAGCGGGGGAGGAAAATACATCTCCGAGGTGATCGTATCGGATCATGATAAAGGCAGTCTGACTGCGGAAAGCATTGCAAATGGTAATACAGGAGGCAAATCCTCTGGCAACGGACATGCTAAGGCTTCGCTTAGTAGCTTTACAGCTACTGTTGGTGTGGCAATCTGCTATTGTGAGAGAGGTACTAGAAGAGGTACTAGTAGTAGACATAATTATGATGCCTTCACAGATTTTAGTTATTCAAAAAAGAGTAAATATGGTCATTTGAAACCCCAGTTTTCGCAAGCAGTATTAAGTACTCTGGATGATTTGCTTGGTCAAGATCATGAACCTGATCCGGCGGATGTTGAATCCATACTGCGTGAACAAGTTGAGCAATTCATGAACGAAAGTCGATGAGGCTGGTAATACTTGAAGTGTCATATTTAAACAAACCTCATTGTTCCCAATAGATATGTCCAGTGAGATTGCCGAATTAGCAAATGCCTCATACGAAAAATATCTGCTCAAATACGGAGAAAAAACTGAAGGATTTCCCTCCACGCCTACACCTGAACATTTAGCCGATTATCAAAATGTGGATTTGGATTCCTTTGAGTTCCGACAAGTGCGCAGATTCGGGGTCGAGAATCTATGTTGGCAGATCATGGATAAACTCGAGTTGAGAAAGATTGATAAGCGTCTGTATGAGCGGATAACCGACATGTTTGAACTGGAAGACAGGCTGGTAATATTTGACTTGAGGAACATCTATCAGGGAACCACCCCGGATTGTACGACCCTTGAATAAATGTTGGATCATTTGAATAAACACAGTGACCCCAATAAGAAAAAAACCGTTGTGATAGATGCGGGAATTGATAAACAGGAAAATCTTGAGTTGATCAATAGCAAAGGTTATGATTGCATATGGGTGTCGAACAGAAGACTAAAAAATTTTAGTATTGGCACTAGCAAAATAACAAAGAGACAAACCAATCGGGACAAACATGAATTGGAGTTGAGTGTTTTACAAAAGGAAAGCATAATAAAGTATAATTTCTACTTGACCCTTACTCGCTAATGAAGATGCAAAAACCGTTAGGCAGATGCTGAAAGACAGCAAAATAAATCACAATTGACAAACTCATCTAACATTGCCAAGTTGGCTCAATTTTTCACAAAACGATCAATAAAATCCTCTTTGGTTCTTCTCGCTACAGGCACTTTATGTCCTTCAATAAGTTCTACGATACCTTCTTTGTGATATTTTTTAATATGAAGACAATTAATCAGGTAAGACTTGTGTGTCAAGTAAAAATTGTATTCTGCCAAAAGATTTTTAAAAACACCCAGATTATAGGAGCTTACAATTACCTCACCATTTTTAAGGTGAATTTTAGAATATTTCTGCCACCCTTCACAATAAATGATATCTCCTATTTTGACAAAATCATAAACTTTAGAACCTGGAATGGAAATTTTAGTTTCCTGTGTTCCTCTGTTGATTATATTCTGTTGTAGTAATTTGTACTTATTTACAATGGTTCTTTCCTTAATCCTCTTCAATGCTTTTTCAACCGCACCTTTTAGTTCTTGAGTGGCAACGGGTTTTAAGAGGTAATCAATTGCACTGATTTTTAAGGCATCCAAAGCATATTCATTATGTCCCGTTACGAAGATTATTTCGAAGGTAAACTCATCAAACTTTTCGATCAAATCGAATCCTGATTCTACCGGCATGGAAATATCCAGAAAAATTAGATCCGGTTTGAGTTGATTAATCATTTCATATGCTTGAGGTACATTCTCAGCTTGCCCTATTAATTCTAACTGCGGAAGAAAATTTTTGATTTTAATAGAGAGCACCTCCCTTAGTTTAGGCTCGTCATCAACAATGATAGCTCTGGCAATTTTTTTATTATTTTCCATGCTAATTAGATTTTATTCAGTTATCCTCAAGCTGTTTCATATTTATTTCAATAAGCGTTCCTATCACTTTATCATCTTCTTCCAGATCTTTTATCACATAATTAGCGCGCCATAAATCCGATTGATTAATTGCTTTGAATCGATCCCGAATTAATTCTGTTCCTCTGGATTTATGACCTGATTTCCTAAGTTTTTTGGCTGCTTTTCGTCCTATTCCATTATCTTCTATTTCAATTTTTATTTCAGTCTCACTCAGTTGTTTTAATCTGATAAAGAGAGCACCCTTCCTGTCTTCTAAATTATACAATCCATGATTGACAGCATTCTCGACAAATGGCTGTATAATCATAGGTGGGATAGCCAACTCCAAATTCAAATCCTTATCGTATTCAATCTGATATTCAAATTTGCCTTCAAAGCGACTTTCCTCGAGCTGCAGGTATAGTTTCAACTGCTTTATTTCGTCTCTTAGGGTTATGGATTGACTCTTGGAGGATTCAAGAATACTGCGCATAAGTTGGGCAAAGGAGGATAAAAAGTCATCGGCTTTGACAGTATCATTGGTTTGAATAAAATACTGTATGGCCCCAAGGGAATTGAAAATAAAATGGGGGTTCATTTGCGCCCTTAGGGATTCAAGACGGAGGTTGGCTATCTTCTTTTCTTGTTCCATCTTGCGTGCTGCCACCAAGCGATTTTTTCTTTGGATAGTGTATGATATCGCTGCACTTAATAGCAATACCAATAAGGTAATTGACAGAACATTAATTAAGGGGCGAAAATCCCGTTTTATTTCAAAGACCAATTGCTCTGAAAAATTAGAATGGGGAGTGCTAAAATAAAATAGATTTGTTCCAATAGGTAGATTGGTAAAAGTCATATTACCTATACCATTTTTCGAATTCATATCGGTTGAAGTACTGGAAGTTAATATAACCTCATAATTGTAAAAGGGATATTCATAATAGTCGGGAAATTCAAAATGAACAATTACAGAATCTATACTACTAAAAAAGGTTATAGAATCTAAAGAACTTGTTCTTTTAATATTACCTTTTTCATAGAGTTCAATTTTTGTAATTGCAATACCATTTGATTTCTCCCAATCCAGAACAATTTTGGGATCAATTTTTACTACTCCATTTAAAGTACCAAAATAGATATGTCCATTTCCGTCTTTTGCATAAGCTTCTGCATTCAATTCCCTTGAACTCAGTCCTTCAAAATCAAAAAGTGTTCTGATTACATTAAAATTAGAATCCAAAACCGTGATTCCATTATATGTGCTGACCCATATGTTTCCAAAATCATCAGCTACAGCCGCTGCTACCATATTGTTAGTCAAATTATCTTTCGAATTAATTTGATGTTTAAGCTCCTTGTTATTTTTATCAATTATGAACAAACCTTGACCATAAGTTCCAGCTAAAATAAAATCATTATACAGCGAAAGAGATAAGATTCGACTGTCTTTGGTATAGGGTAGTAAGTTCCCTTCACTTTGAGCTATTTCCTCCATTTTTTCAAAGGGACCTTCAAAATAGTATATTCCACTTTCTGTACCAATCCAATAGTTCCCGAACTGACTATCTACCAAAAAACTCCTAACAGGTACATCCTTTTCCATAAATACAGATACACTATCCATGACCGGACAATATTTTATTAATGTTCCAATTTCAGAATCATGGTAAAATCCTCCCATAATAATTCTATCATCCTGATCAATACCAATAGTTCTGACCTTTGAAGGAAGTAAATACTTTTTGTAAAATTCATCATTGAAGCTCGAAAGAAATAAATTCGAATATGCATCTGTGCGATACCCCAATCCCGCCAATAAATCATAACTTTCTGAATAAGTCATTCGCGTGTTCCTGATAAATACACCGTAATTTTCTGCTTCCTTTTTTAGAATTTGATTATAACTCGCAGACTTAATATCATAATGGAAAATATCCCGACCTTGTCTGGTAAAAATTACATTCCCGGAGTGATGAGGGGTCAATCCCGTTATAATATGACCAAAATTTCCTTTGG
Organism: Saprospiraceae bacterium; assembly: GCA_007134625.1. Taxonomy (GTDB): domain Bacteria; phylum Bacteroidota; class Bacteroidia; order Chitinophagales; family Saprospiraceae; genus PWJY01. Next base: position 635 of record SLKL01000394.1, on the reverse strand, counting down.
GTACATTTTCTCTGACATGTAACCACTCTATGCCCGATCTGAGCAAACTTTTAGAATATAGTCCATTGAAAGTGCCAAGTAACCAGCGGTAAAAAAAATTGTCTGCATGAAAGTCTCGAATGGTATTATTGGTCTCCAAAACATTATTAAAATTGTGGATGTAATTAGCAGTGTCGATTACAATTAATTGCGTTATTCTTCTCATTGCGTTGGTAAAACCTACCGCAAGCTTTCCTTTTCGGTCTGATTTGACTATAACCGGATGATGATCGTCAGGTATTTCATAGGAAACCAACTCAGGTTCACTCTCGCTAACAATCCATATCTGATTATCTGAAAATATATAAACCCGGTTTTCATTTGAAGCAATCAAATTTTTCCCTTCAAAGGAAAAAAGTTTTTCCTGCGAGTCTTTATGAAAACGATAAAGCATACTGTAATCATCAAGAATATAAACAGTATCTCTAAGTAGAGCCAATTGATCACTTTTGAAGGGCATACCACTGATTATAGTTCTATCCAGCACAACACTTCCATTTGTTATTTTATAGCTCGATAGATCATATTTGCCCTGATTGTTTTTAGAAAAAAGCAAAATTTTATCATTAACGAAAACAGGCCTACCCGGTAACTCT
>SLKL01000102.1 GCA_007134625.1 Saprospiraceae bacterium | reverse complement strand
TTGAGATGAGTTGTAATTCAGACCTTAGACTCAGTCTTGTCAGAGGACTCAGTTGAATCCTCGTATCCAAAAATCCCTCTGTCGGGATACTGTCTGTCTCATTGAATGAACTGCTGTGTCTTAGGTTGACAAAACCAAAAGCACCCATCGAAAAAAGTCTTTGGCGTGTTCGGTTACTCAGCGTTCTCGAATAAAGATCTCCTTTTTCCAATTGGATAAAATTGTCAAATCGTCTGGGCAGAAAATCATCAGTTCTCCGTATGATAGTGTACCTTTCCATTTCTACTGTATCAGTCTGCATGCCGTCAGCAGTCGGGTTATTGTGATCCGGAAAAATGGTTATGGAACGGATTCTGTAAGGTATTTTGGCATCCAATGGGACCTCGCTTTTAATTTGCAGGTATAGATCAATTTGCTTGTCTCCCGCTGCTGTATCCATACTGAACCTCAGGTGATCGGAAATAAAATAGAAGTAGCCTTCTTCCTGCAAAAAGTTACTGATTCGTTCCCGCTCCCGACGAAGAACAGAAAGCTCATAGGGGTCACCCACTTGAATCAGGGAATTATCAAGACTTTTTGATATCAACTGCCCCAGCTTATCCTGCTCCCCTTCAAATACATACGACTTTATGGTGTAGGCTTTTTCGGGAAAAAGATAAAAGTTGACCCTCGCTTTTTTTCTGCTTAATGTGTCTACAGAATAATCCGCCTCTGCAATAAAATAGCCCTTGTTTTCCAAACGATTGAGCAGGATATCCATATTCCTGTCTGGATTCAAATCACTGAGTAAGACTGCTTCCTCTCCAAATCTTTTACTCAGGAAGCGATTAATGAAATTGCTCTTTTCACTATTTGCCCTGTATTGCCAACGGACTCCGGGTCTGCCACCTAGAAAGGTTGAATTGGTTTGCGGGCGGATTAGTGGACTGAGTTCTGCTTCAATTCTCTTTCGTTCTGAAGAGCCGAACTCGGCATCGACAACAACTTTTGTTTCTGCTAATAGCAATTCATCTTCAGGGATATACTTATTAATGCCACAGGATGACAACAAGGCTGTAACAAGGCCTGAAAAAAGAATAATAGAAAGTAAGCGAATATTCAAAATATAACTATGAGTCCGCTCCGAAAACCCCTTTCTATTACAAATTGCTGCAAAATCCAATATCTTCGTCATTAGGAAAAATCTTTCCTCAATGTAGCTATGGCTACACCTGCGGAATATTTTTCCTTCTTCCTCGATCTTGAATTTTTCGCTAATTTTCATGACGAAAAGGGTTTTCGGAGTGGACTCAACTATTAATAAACTAAAGATGCGAAAATCTTCTGAAAAGAAGCGCAAGCTTTAATAAAAAGTTAGCTTGTTCAACGATTCCCTCTCAATAACATCATTCGCTCTACATATTTGCCAATCAGATCGTATTCTATATTTACCCAATCCCCTTTTTGTAAACCGGAAAAAGAGGTATGCTCATAAGTGTAGGGAATAATAGCAACACTGAATCTATCTTCTTTTAATTCCGCAATTGTCAGACTCACCCCGTTAATAGAGATCGAACCTTTTTTTACCAAAAGATGGGCATTTTCGCTATCTATTGAAAAGTGAAAATACCAGCTTCCTCCAACTTCTTCTATTTTTAAAACCTGACTCATGCCATCCACATGTCCTTGTACAATATGCCCATCGAGTGCGGAAGAAGGCGTAGCTGCAGTTTCCAGGTTAATCGTTTTTCCAACTTCCCAACTACCAATTGTAGTTTTATTTATGGTCTCCTTTACTGCCGTCACCCCATAACTATCAGAAAAAAGTTGATCTACAGTCAGGCATATACCATCATGACTGACCGACTGATCAATTTGAAGCTGCTCTCTTAAAACCGATGAAATCCGAAGTCTAAGTGAGCTTCCCGATTTTTCAATTTTTTCCAGTTTTCCGAGATGTCTGATTATTCCTGTAAACATGCTGTTGATTCTATTTTGCAAAGTAAATGATTGCGACAGTAATTAAAGGGTTTGGGAGGGAAAAAGTTTTTTAACAGCTTTGGGTAATATATTGCCCTCGATGTCATTAACATACTATTCATGAGGGTGTATGTTTGGGCAATTCAACCAAAACTTTTACTGTAACTGATAAAGCAACCAACTAACCCCAAAATTCAAAAATAAAGCAAGATGCAAAAAGCTAGCCAACCCTAAGCTATATCCACTTCTCCGGAGACCTCCATAAGCCTGACAACAGCAGTTCTCTCATGTAGAAAAAGTCCTTGGGTGTTTTGTCGTACATCTTCTCGAAAAGTTCCTGATGACCAAGAAGTTCTTCTTTCCACTCTTCGCGATCTACGGTCATGATTTTTTCAAAATCTTCTTTTGCAAAATCAAGTCCGGTGAAGTCGAGGTCTTCATATCTCGGCATCCATCCGATAGGGCTTTCTACTGCTGCTCCGCGACCATTTACTCTATCGACTACCCATTTCAGTACTCTCATATTCTCGCCAAATCCAGGCCAGATAAATTTGCCATTTTCATCCTTTCTGAACCAATTGACTGAGAAAATTCGGGGTGGTGCAGCGATACTTCTACCGAATTTTAACCAATGACTAAAGTAGTCCGCCATGTGATAACCTGCGAAGGGAAGCATAGCAAATGGATCTCTTCTTACTTTTCCAATTTGTCCAAATGCAGCGGCTGTCATTTCTGATCCCATGGTAGCAGCTAAATACACGCCAAAGTTCCAGTTTGCACTTTGATGTACAAGTGGTAGGGTAGTGGACCTTCTTCCTCCAAAGATGAATGCACTAATCGGAACTCCCTGTGGATTTTCCCAATCCGGATCTATACTCGGACACTGACTCGCAGGAGTGGTGAACCTCGCATTGGGGTGAGCAACGGGCTTACCGGACGCAGGATCATGTACCTCCCCTTTCCAATTGATAATTCCTTCAGGAGCTTCATCGGTCAAATCTTCCCACCATACATCTCCATCAGGGGTTATCCCGACATTGGTAAAAATGGAATTGGACTTGATGGTTTCCATTGCATTTGGGTTGGTTTTGTAATTCGTCCCCGGAGCCACACCAAAATAACCCGCTTCGGGATTGATAGCATATAATCTGCCATCAGGACCAGGTTTTATCCACGCAATATCATCGCCAACTGTAGTAACCTTATATCCCTCAAAAGAATCCGGTGGAATAATCATGGCAAAATTGGTCTTACCACAAGCAGATGGGAAAGCAGCAGCTATATAATCTTTCTTGCCTTTGTCATCCTCCATTCCCAGAATGAGCATATGCTCTGCCAACCATCCTTCATCACGTGCCATCACTGAGGCTATTCTTAGAGCAAAACACTTTTTACCCAAAAGTGCATTTCCTCCGTATCCACTTCCATAGGAAACTATACTTCGCTCCTCCGGATAGTGAACGATATACTTAACATCGGGGTTGCAGGGCCATTTGACATCTTCCTGTCCGGGCTGAAGGGGAGCTCCAAGAGTATGTATTGCTTTTACATATTCTCCATCCTCTCCGAGTTGCTCCAAAACTGCAGCTCCCATACGAGTCATGATTTTCATATTGACCACAACGTATTCCGAATCGGTAATTTCTATACCCACTTTACTGATGGGAGAACCCAATGGTCCCATGCAAAATGGAATCACATACATAGTTCTTCCTTTCATGGCACCATCCAATAGTGGCTGCAAAGTTTTTTTCATTTCTGCGGGAGCCATCCAATTGTTGGTCGGTCCGGCATCAGCTTTAAATTTGCTACAGATAAAAGTTTTGTCCTCAACTCTCGCTACATCAGAGGGATCAGAAAAACAGGCATAACTATTGGGTCTTTTTTCCGGATTGAGACGAATGAAAGTCCCTTTTTCAACCAATTGGTTACAAAGGCTGTCGTACTCCTCTTGACTTCCATCACACCAATAAACACCTTCCGGCTTAAGTAAGTCAGCCACTTCTTTTACCCATGCTTTCAGTTCTTTATGACTTAAGTTTTTAGCTTCTTTTACTATTCTCATGTTTTTTATCTGTTTTTAATTATATGCCGTTTGCCAATACTTAAAAAGGGCTTTGAGGGCATTTGAAATTTTAAGAACCCAAAGATAGAAAAAAGGGTTTTTCTAAAAAAAATTAAAGAGGGTTGAATTTTAGGTATATAAAAAAAGAGGGCAGTATTGGCCCTCTTTTTTTTTATAACCCCTTAGACATTTTCCTGAATTTGTTGGAATATTTCTTGAGGAGACATCGATTTTCAATTAAGCAGCATTTTGCAAAGCTCTGATTCTGTCATCCAATGGTGGGTGACTAGCGAATAAAGCTTTTAATCCTTGTAGTTTTCCGGAAGTGATTCCAAAAGCGGCCATGGATTCGGGCATTTGATTGGGGACTCCTGACTCAGCTTTGAGTCGTTGTAAAGCGGAAATCATACCCTGTCTGCTGCCGTATTTAGCCCCATCTCTATCTGCCACAAATTCTCTTTTTCTGGAGAACCACATGACGATTGCAGATGCCAGAATACCAAGTACAATCTGTGCAACGATAACAGTAATAAAATAACCAATGCCAAAACCTCTTTCTGTTTTGAATACGATTTTATCCACTGCATATCCAATAATTCTCGCAAAGAACATCACAAAAGTATTCACCACTCCCTGTATCAGGGCAAGAGTTACCATATCACCATTGGCTACGTGACCAATTTCGTGACCCATTACCGCTGCTACTTCTTCTTTTGTGAATCTTTCAAGCATTCCGCTGCTGACAGCCACAAGAGCTTTGTCTTTATTCCAACCTGTTGCAAAAGCATTGGCCTGACGCATAGGAAAGATGGCTACATCGGGCATTTTTATTCCCGCTTCATTTGACATTTTTCTCACTTCGTCTAACAACCATCTCTCTGTTGCATTAGTCGGCTCCTTAATTACTTTTGCCTTTGTGGTCCATCTTGCCATGGGCTTGGAGATAAGCAAAGAAATAAATGATCCTGCCATGCCAAATATAAAACAAAAGATAAGCAGGTTATAGAGATCCAAGCCCCCGGATTCGTCCAGATAAGAACCTACTCCCAGCAGACTCATCACAATAAAGGCCACCGTAATCACGGCAATATTAGTCAGTATAAACAAACCAATTCTAAACATATTTTTTCTTTTAATTATAATTCGAAAAGTAAACGCAAAGATACATACATTTGGTTTCGGGAAAGGTGAAATGTGGTGAAAAATGTTGAACTACCAGGTACGAAGTATTTTTATCAAGTCAAAGGCAAACAAAGTAATCCAGAAGTTTTTTGATAATGGGCTGCGATTTTTGGCAGATTGACTCTGTGTGGCTCTGACATCTCTGGGGTTGAAAAAGTTGAACCACCGAGGGCACTAAGAGCACTGAGGGTTAGCGAGTTTATTTTGTTGTATTATTCTTTTTACTAGATTCTCCCTTTAATGCCCTTGGTATGATAAATTTCGCTCTGCTATCTTAGTTAGTGGTTAGAAAGAAATTACCCCTTTTTCTCACTCACCTTATAATCATCCCTGAAAAACTTAGGATGCACGATGAGAAGACCAAAAGATTCTCCATCCTCTTTTGTTCTCTTAGAATGATGCTTCCCATGAGCTCTGAGAATAGCCCTGGAGTATTTGCTGTCCAATTGCTTGAACCATTTAAAACGCTGATGAATATAAACATCGTGAATCAAAAAATACACTAAGCCGTAAATCGAAATACCTATACCTACAAAAAGCAACCACAGATGAGGAGTAGCCAAACCAATAATGTAAGAAGCAGCACTAGGAATAGCAAAAACCAAAAAGAACAGGTCGTTTTTTTCGAAAAAATGTCCTTCCTTTAAATTTGGGTCATGATGATCTTCGTGCCAGGTCCACAGCCACCCATGCATAATATATTTATGCGCAAACCACGCCATGAATTCCATAAAGGCGAAAGTGAGAATAACTATGAATGCATACCAGATGTAAAGTCCCATTGTATTTAATTTTTTAGCTGACTCTGGTTAGATAAACAAAGATAAAGAAAAACAGTTGAAAAACGAGTATCCATATTGCTAAAGGGTTCTTGCTTTGGTGGACATTTAGTTTCAGAAATAGATAGTTAATTACAAAAGAAACCACTAGCCAACCGGTATAGTTTGTCCACGGAACACTCACTCCGGCCCATGACCAAAAATCCAATGCAATAGCCACAGGTTCAATCAGTACATCGAAAGCCGTCATAAAGACTGCAGAGATAATGGCAAGTACCACCATTTTTACCCTATTGAACAACAACTTTGCCAGGACAAAAGTAAAACAGTAGGAAACCAGAATCCAGTTAATACCTATAATAACAGGAGTGCCGAGTACAGTTGGTTCCATATTAGGTCCATATTCGTAATTACCAAACAGAAAGCCGTACTGAACGCCCAAATATTCAACCAAAGTCCCTATTGCATAAGCCGCAATAATCCATAACCAGAACTTTAAATGCTTTTTTTTGTGCCAGTAAACCAGGAATACAAAACTGATAAACAAATGCAGAGAAGTCAAGCCCTCAATGCCCGGAAAAAGCTGAAAGCCAATGCCCAAAGCTCCTACCAAATAAAGAATAGCCAGGACAAGAATAGAAATGGTTTTAGGATTAATTTTTTCCATATTTAGCATTTTGAAAGGTCTTGTTGAATGAGGTCGTCCACAATTCTGGCAGAAGACAGGCATAGCGGAATACCACCACCTGGATGTACGCTGCCACCGCAAAGATACAAACCCTTGATTTTATTGTGTTTATTGGAATGTCTGAGAAAAGCAGCCCACATACTATTGGAACTACTTCCATATAATGCACCGTCAGCTGAAAGTGTACGAGAGGCTATGGAAGTAGGGTCAAGTACTTCCTCCACCTCGATGAGCGACTTGATATCTCTACCCAAGACTTTACTAAGTTTGGAGGTGATTTTTACTCGAAGCATTTCTCTGACTTTTGACCAATCCTGCCCGGAATCCGAGGGAGTATTAATCATCACAAACCAACTTTCGCAGCCTGGAGGAGCATCAGTAGGGCTATATTTAGACGCGATATTTACGTAAATGGTCGGATTTTCAGGAATCTGTTTATTTCTGATGGCATCAAACTCCGCTTTATAATCAGAACTAAAGAAGATATTGTGGACATCCAGTTCAGGGAATTCGCCTTTTATCCCCCAGTAAAAAATGAAACCTGAACTTGATCGCTCCTCGTATTTTATGCTCTTCGGCATGCTGACATTGGAAAGCAATTTTTCGTAGGTAAGACTAATGTCCATGTTACTGACTACACAGTCAAAATCGTATTTTTCTCCATTGGCTTTAACCCCTTTAATGACATCATCGCTATGGAGGATTTCGCTTACTTCCGCATTAAAATGATATTCCACACCCAGGCTTTTTCCTAATTCATGAAGGCTTTGAGTGATTGCAATCATACCACCTTCAGGTGCCCAGGCGCCCATGTTCATCTCAATATGCGGGATCATGGAAAACATACCTGAACTGCGGTAGGGATCGCTGCCATTATAAGTAGCGTATCGATTAAAAAGCTGAATGATTTCAGGAGATTTAAATGCAGATTTGTTGGTTTTATCCATTGACCGAAATAAGTCGTATCCGAAAATATAGGTCAACGCTTTTGCAACATCTCTGCTAAGCCAGGTGCTCAAGTGGTTCAATGGCTTTTGTAAAAAAATCTCCCCGGCGAGCTGGTATTTTTTTCGGCTTTTGGAAAGATAGCGATCCAATGCATTCCGATCTTCTCCAAATTTCTGAGAAAAAATCTCCCCGGTTTTATTGAGGTCGGCATAAAACTCCAGTTCTTTTCCGTTCTCCCAATAGT
>SLKL01000390.1 GCA_007134625.1 Saprospiraceae bacterium | reverse complement strand
CAACAGAAGTAGAAGGATCGGCGGGCGCACATTGCCAAATAAACAGTGCCAAAATAAAAGTAATTATACCAAGTCTCATAAGGAATATTTTGGGCTAAGATACAAAAACATGTCCCTCAAAAACAAAAAATATGGAGTTAAATTAAATAATTAAAAATTAGTTATTCTATCTTTGCCGATCAGGGTTAAAGGGAATCTTGTGAAATTCAAGAACTGTACCCGCAGCTGTAACTTTTGAAAGGCGTTTGTTTTCAACCACTGTTCCTACCGGGAATGGGAAGGTGATCGCCTCCCAAAATGGCAAAAGAAGTCAGAAGACCTGCCCTACTTTTTTTATTTTCTTACTTTCGGGACTAAAGGTGAGGAATACTTTACAACCGTGTGTCTGTTGACTATTATTTACGCCAATAAACAGTGGTAGGCTGTATTCCTTGCTGTTCCGGTACTTGTAAAAGATGTATCGACAGTTTATACTTATTATCATCGCTTTCGGCTTGCTTTCTACAGTTCATTCGCAGGAACAATGGGAGATTGACCTGATTGAAATAAGGATTAATGAACAGCCGTTGATTGATGCATTTTCTTCCGACAGTGTCAATGCAGACCTGATTTCCAATAATTTTTCACCTTTCTACAGAACCACACTTAACTTTCGGGAATACAGTCCCGGTGGAATCAGCATTTTTTCAATAAGAGGCAGCACAGCACAGCAGAATACAGTCTTCTGGAATGGTTTTAAGATAGAAAACCAAATGCTGGGATTAACAGATATTAATTTGTTACCGGGACAACTATTCGATCAAATCTATATCAATAATAGCCCAGAAACATCAAGGCTGATTAATGGAAAACCCGGCGGCACAATACACTTTAACAGCCGTCCACAACTACATGAAGATCAGCTTGTTTTTTCCACCTTTCTTGACAACAACAGGAACAGATCCTACCATTTGAATACTAACTTCAAAGTGGGAACTACGCTTTTTTCGATACGGGCACTAAGCAATCAGTTTAGCAATCGCTATTCTTATACCGACCTTAGTAATAAAACTAAAAAAGCTGATCATGCACGCCTCAATCAAAATGCACTCATTTTTTCCGTAATTCATCAAACTTCAAACAACTGGCAAATCAGCTATGACCTGTGGGTGCAAAATACTGAAAGAGAAGTTCCACCTACTATTTTTCAACAAAAATCAGAGGCCGAACAGACGGACAGGCATTTGAGAAATGCATTCGTTGCGCAAAAAGCATTTAGTAGAGGAGTTTTGGAACTACGGACTGCTTTCCTGGCGGAGCAATTGATTTACAGCGATAGTCTGATACAGGAATTTTCCGACAGCAGGATGCTGGAGTGGCAAAGCAGGTTGAGTTACAGTGTAAGCATCGCATCGCTTTTTCCGATAAAAGTAGAAAGTGGACAAAGAAATATACAAATCAGGTCTGACGCCTATGATAACACCCCCCGTCAATCCCCGTTTTTCCTCTCATTCAGCGGAAAAAGCGGGGATCTTTTTTCTTTTGCTCAATTGGGTATTCAGATAAAGCAAGAATTTAACCGGGATTACAGTATTCCACTAACTTACCAATTCCAATTATCCGGTAAGCCAAACGATTTATTTAGCTGGTCTATAACAACCGGAAATCATTACCGATTACCCACATTTAATGATTTGTATTGGCCTGGCTTAGGTAACAAGGAATTACAGCCTGAAGATGGCTATCAGCTAGATGGCAGTATTCAACTTGAGAGAAATCACCCATTACTCAAAGGCTTACAGCTAACGGGATTTTACAGAAAAACGAACAATTTAATTTTTTGGAACAACCGACAAGGAAGATGGAAGCCGGAAAACCTGAGTACCGTTAAAGCTCGAGGAATGGAATTCAGATGGCAAGGCGAATGGATGATATCAGAGGTCAAAGTACAATCAAAAGTGGGATACGATTTTGTAGTCAGTGAGTTAACTAAAGAACGCTTCCCCAATGACCCTGCACTAAACAAGCAACTGCCATATATCCCCAAACACAGTTTCATCCTGGAAAATATTATTCAATACAGAGACTGGCAACTGAGTAGCCATTTGCGATCACTCTCAACTCGATATACCAATACAGATCACAGCAGTTCGCTGGACCCGAAATATCTGTTGGATATCAGCATTTCTAAAACACTGGATTTAAGTTTTATGCGATGCAATTTGTCATTGTCGGTTTACAATGCAACCAATAAAAGTCATTTTTCGGTTGCTAACAGACCATTACCATTGCGTTCATTCGGATTAGGAATTCAAATTTTTATACCATAAAATCATCAACAAATGAAAACATTAAAATTACCATTACTTGCACTAGTATCTATCTTATTCCTTTGGTCTTGTAGTTCAGACGACGACATGGGACCTACCACACCCGACCCTGAAGGTCTTGAAAAAGGCAAATTCGGCTTAGTTATCAATGAAGGTGGTTTTCAGCAAGGAAATTCAAGTCTTGGACTTTTGGATCTGGACACTTACGAATATGAAGGTGATTACTTCAGTTCTATAAGTAGTCAGCCATTGGGTGATGTATTCCAAAGCATTTACCTGAATGATGACATCGCCTATCTGGTGGTAAATAATTCCGGAAAAATTGAGGTACTTGACCTTTCAGATCAATCTTATGTCGGAAGTATTGATGGCTTGACTTCTCCGCGATACATGGTTTCGAGGGGAAATACGGCTTATGTCAGCAATCTGTTTACGGATGACATACAAATCGTTGACCTCGAGAGCTTAAACGTAACCGGTCAAATCACCACATCAGGATGGACAGAGCGAATGATAGTTGATGACAATTTCCTTATCGTAGCCTGCTCAAATTGCGGGTATGTCTATCGCTATGATTTGGATGACAACAGCCTGGTGGATAGTATAGAAACCGGGGCGGGAACTAATTTTATTCATAGGACATCAGAAAACCGTATAATTGCTTTCGCTTCAGGAGCTTTTGATGGCAGTGCTCGACCGGCTGCTACTTTATTCAGTAATGACATGGAATTAGTACAACGATTCAACCTACCAACTGATAATGATTTTGTCGGAACTGTAACTTTTGATGATGCCACCAACCGCTTGTACTTTGCAGACGGATCGATAGTTTATTACTCTGATATAACGACTTCATCTATTTCTTTTCAGCAACCATTTATAAACTTAGGTGACGCGAGTGCTTATGGATTGAGTACATCTTCGGACGGGACGGTTTACATCACGGATGCAGGTGATTTCAGCGGTGCAGGAAATGTGATTATTGTCAATACTGAGGGAGAAACCTTGGAGACGATACAGGTAGGTATTGTGCCAAGTGGGGTTGTTTTTTATTAAGAGAAATTTAGGTTTTACGGTACAAAAGTCATTTTGTTTTGTAACTATTTACGACCTTAGATATCGCATAAATTTTGTCATGATTTTTGCTTTTTTAATGCAAAAATCCCGCCAAAATTTGTGAGATTTTCAGATTAATAACCACGGGAGGTACCCGTGGTTATTAATGTAGGACCCTTTCAGGGTCATCTACTAAATAGTTACTTTGTTTTTTACCAAATCTGTTCTCAAAAAATCGAAAAAGTCTCCAAAAAGCTTATTCCATTCTGTCATGCCAGGAACTTGCTTGCTGCTCTTTGTAGTTATACTTTTTGAACCACATAGAATCATAAGCTCACATAGCTTTCATAATGTTTGATATCTGGCAATAAGAGATACATTTAAGCTATGTGCTCTATGTACCTATGTGGTTTACATTTTTATCATTTTAGTCTATTGTGAACAGGTATCCCCACCCTTACTAAACGCCATATCAATCCGATTTTTTGATTAACAAAAGGATTATTTACCTTTACGGCATAGATATTACTTATGATCAAAATCCGGAATCTTATTATCAAGGCTGAGGGGAGCAACAACACTCCCCTGCTTGATATTTCCGATTTGAATATCGAAAAAGGAAGGATCGTTTTTTTAATAGGAGAAAGCGGGTCGGGTAAGTCTTTGACATTATCGGCTCTGGCAGCTTGGAAAAAACAAGGCTTAGACTACAAGGGTGAACTTAACATCGCATTGAGTGGCTATGGAATTGACAAAAACTATCCCCTTCTCGAACTGCCTGAAAGCGCTCTCTTGAAATTCAGGAAACAGCATTTGGGTTATATTATGCAGCAACCTTACGCTGCTATGAATCCAACCATGAAGCTTGGCAAACAAATTTTAGAAAAACGAATCGAAAATGACCAAGCTACATCCCGGAAAAAACAAGGGGAAGAGGAGGTCAAACAGCTTCTGGAAAATCTTCAATTGGATGATGTGGACAGAATGATGCAATCTTATCCCTATGAACTATCCGGGGGGCAAGTGCAGAGAATGGCTATAGCCATGGCGCTTCAAAACCAACCGGAATTAATATTGGCTGATGAGCCCACCTCAGCATTGGATGCTTCCACAAGAAAAAAGGTGCTGGAGCTTTTGATTGAAAGTTGCAGAGCAAGGAATATCACTTTGATTATCAGCTCCCACGAATTGGACTCAGTAAGAGAATTTGCAGATGAGCTTATTTGTTTGAAGGATGGAAAAATAGTTTACCGCGGATCAGCGGATGATTCAGCTATCACCCACGATTATACATTTTCTTTTTTTAAAGCTTTTGACCAGTATTCTCAAGCACCGGAAAAAAACCAAAGAAGTGACAGGTCATCTATAGACGAAGAGAAGAAAATAAAAATCAAGGATTTAGACTACAGCTATAAGAGTAAAGCAGTACTTAAAGATAGATCTGAAAATACAGTTTTCAAAAACCTAAATATTGCCTTTAGAAAGAATTGCAGGGTTGGAGTTCTGGGTGAATCTGGAAGCGGTAAGACGACACTTGCAAGATTAATCTGTGGATTGGTTTCACCTGATAATGGTAGTCTTTCTTTTGGTGATAAAGCATTCAAAAAAGGAATCCGGGAAAAAGACTATCCAAAAATACAAATGGTTTTTCAGGATCCTTACAGCTCTTTTAACCCTATAAGATCCATCTATGCTCAATTGAAAGAGGTGGCAGAAAACCAATACAAAAAGCCGGAGCGATTAGCGGAGCTGATGAACGAATTTGGATTAATAGAAAGCATGACAAACCGAAAGCCACACCAATTGAGTGGAGGGCAATTGCAACGATTTGCCATAATCAGAGTTTTAATAAGTGAACCCGATGGTTTAATAATGGATGAGTTTGTCACCGGACTGGATATCCATTGGAAAATTAGAATTATTGAGGAGGTCAAAAAATACCTTTTGACCAGACCGCTAAATATTTGGGTGATTTCGCATGAAGAACAACTATTGCGGCATCTTTGCGATGAACTATTTTTATTGAAAAATGGACAATTTGAATTAATTTCTTAGCATCTTGCGTTTCCTTTTTATTCATTTTATTCACAATGGCGGCGATATGACTAAATTTTTTCTACCCTTATTACTGGCACTTTGTTTTACAGCCAAAGCTCAGGAAAACTTCAATGTGGAACTCATTGGGAGTCTTGATTATGATGTATTACTCAGTGATGTTTGGGGATATGTAGCTGAAGATGGTACGGAATATGCCATCATTGGACTTTTTACAGGAACAGCTGTAATCTCACTCGAAGATCCTGCCAATCCCACAGAAGTCCTTTTTGTACCCGGAGCTGAAAGCATATGGCGTGACATGAAAACCTGGGGTAATTACGTCTATGCAGTGGCGGATCGAGGAACGGATGGCTTACTTGTTATTGATATGAGTCAGGCACCGGAGAGTTTTAATTATCACTACTGGCGACCGGAAATTGTAATCAATAACAATCCACAGGAAAACCTTGGGAGATGCCATAATATGTGGATAGATGAAAAAGGGTATGCCTATCTTTCGGGATGCAGACCGCAAAACAACGGAGGTGTCCTGATTTTTGATCTAAATGAAGATCCTGAGTTTCCTCCTTTTGTTGGTGCAGCTGCCCCAATTTACTCCCATGACAATTTTGTAAGAGACGATATGATGTATTCTGCTGACATCATAGATGGTTTTTTTTCTATACATGACGTTTCAGACCGAACTTCTCCTGTCTTACTTGCTACTCAAAATACTACTTCAACCTTTACTCACAATTGCTGGCTCTCCGATGACGGGATTTATCTTTTTACAACAGACGAGCGCCCGGAGGCTTATGTAGATGCTTATGATGTAAGCGATCCCTCCAATATAAAGTATGTAAATTCATTCCGTCCTTTAACCAATAAAGGAGAGGGGGTCATTCCCCATAACGTCCATTATCACGAGGGTTTTCTGTATGTAGCCTGGTACACTGATGGTGTAATCATAGTTGACGCGCATAAGCCGGACAACATGGTCAAGGTTGGTCAATACGATACTTTCCTCGGACCACATGGAGATTTCAACGGTCACTGGGGAGCATACCCCTTTTTGCCAAGTGGTTTGTTACTTTCGACTGACAGGCAAAATGGATTCTTTGTCTTCAATCCTCAACATACAAGAGCCTCATACCTTGAGGGTAGGATAACATCAATAGAGACCGGCTTAGCTGTAAACAATGCTAAGATTACCATTGAAGCAGATATTCCCAATGAAGCTTCCAGCACACCCGATGGAATATATAAAACAGGAACAGCTTTTCCCGGGACTTATGAAATCAGGGTCACGCATCCTGACTTTGAAGATTATGTAAGTCAAGCTGATTTACTCACCGGGATAACTACTGAGTACGACATTCAACTTCAACCACTTGGCACCAATGTAGAAGAAGCTGATCCAATCGATTTGGAGCAGGAAGTAGTTATCTATCCCAATCCAACATCAGGGCATTTGACCATTACTTTTCCGCAGCATATAGCCAATAGTTTTGGACCATTCCGGTTTTCTCTTTTTGATATAACAGGAAAAGAAATAGTACAATCATCTTGGTTCACGACCTATTTGGAGATTGACCTGAGTTATTTGCCATCGGGGATCTATATAGGGGAATTGGTTAACTCAGCTTCATCTATTAAACTTAAAGAAAAAGTTTTTATCCAAAATTAAATTTAAAATGACCGTAGCGATAATTGCTCATGATGGCAAAAAAGCAGATATGGTTTCATTAAAGTGAAATTAAAATTTAATAAGAAATGAACACCGAACCCACCAACCCCAGTTGGGGGCAGGCATGGATTAACAAACGCAGATTTAAGAATGAAATTAGGTTTAAGGAACTATCTTCTTTACAAATACAACCTCAAAGAAAATTTAAAGAAATAAAACTTCATTACATAGCATATTTAGGAATAGTTTTCATGAGCTTTTACATCGCTATTACGCATCAATCCTAAATAAAGAAAATATATTTAGAGAAGTTAAATAGGATTCGGTATCAGAAATTTTTAGATATATTTTTTATGAATACTACAGCTGTCAAAACAAAAAGTTAATGATATATAGCTTTGTGGATTCATATTTTCCTCATACTACAAACCAATAATGTTTCGAGGGCAGGACGAAACTAAAAAAACCTATCAGGATATCTTGTCAAACTAGAGGAGCAAAAATTATCATCCTACCACTCCACTAAAACTTATGAAATCTTTAGACTCATCGCTGTTCAATACACAAAGCTTATGGGATTATTTATATTTCAAGATCTTCTCTACCTTTTCGGTAAATACATGCTCAATTTTCTTTTTTGGCATCGCCCCAAAAAAGAAACAAAAAAGCTCTAGGACTACTCGCTTTTTTTGATCCATTTAGCAAAGTTGTAGCCGGACCCACTTAAACTCGCTTTATCAATTCTTTTGCTGACTCATGTCCGACGGGGCGAGTACCGT
>SLKL01000343.1 GCA_007134625.1 Saprospiraceae bacterium | reverse complement strand
TACGGGAGGAACAAAGGGCATAGGTTTAGGAATAGTTGAAAAATTGTTAAAAGAATCCTGGACAGTAGCATTTACCGGCAGAACCAGAGATTCCATTAATAGAACCCTGCAACACCTTCAAAAAACCGAGGAATTTTGTAGCGGCTATGTCTGTGATGTACGGGATTATGAGGGGCAAAAAGAGGTTTTTGAGATGGTAATAGACAGCTACGGAAGATTAGATTTGCTCGTTGCCAATGCTGGAATCGGACATTTTGCCGATATTGAAGAAATGACTAATGACCAATGGCTAGAGACCATCGATGTAAATCTGACAGGTGTTTTTTATAGTATTAAAGCTGCTCTGCCGGCATTGAAGGATTCTAAAGGTATGTTCTTAACTATTGCCAGTCTTGCAGGAACTAATTTTTTCCCAAAGGGAGCAGCCTACAATGCGAGTAAGTTTGGATTGGTTGGGTTTACTCAGGCGGTAATGCTCGATCTCAGAAATCACGGTATCAGGACATCTACCATAATGCCCGGTTCGGTTGCAACTCACTTCAATGGAAATATACCTTCAGATAAAGATGCATGGAAAATTCAACCTGAAGATATTGGACAAATGGTCTTTGATTTATGGAATCTACCTGCGAGAACACTTCCCTCAAAAATTGAGGTGAGACCTAGCATGCCACCAAAGAAATAAGTTAATTCATTTCATTAAATACTGCGCTATGAAGCCGGGATTACTCCTCTTATTTAATGCCATCACCCTGTTGATGGTGCTGATTGCCAACTTTATTTTTGGTTCTGGTGCATTGGGCATGGCAACTGTCGGAGAAATAAGTGCTGCTTATCCTACACTATTGACACCTGCCGGTTATGCATTCTCCATTTGGGGTTTTATCTATCTATTGTTGATAGGTTTCGTAGGCTATCAGGTTTATTCATGGAAAACAGGAAGTTCTGAAGACTCTCTTATGCCGACGGGGTGGTGGTTTTCGTTAGCGAATGTTTTCAATATATTATGGATATTTTTCTGGGTCAATGACATGATAGCCATTTCAACTCTGTTGATTTTCGGCCTTTTATTCTCTCTTATCAAACTAACACTAAACCTGCGACTAGAAATCTGGGATGCACCTGTAAGGATTATCGCTTTTGTTTGGTGGCCGATTTGTTTTTACCTTGGTTGGATTGTTCTTGCATCCGTGCTTAATGTTGCTGTTTTATTGGTTGCCCTGGACTGGAGTGCATTGGGTCTAAATCCCGAATACTGGGCCATAATGATAACCGGTGTTGCTGTCGCCATCTACTTTTTTCTCACATTAAAAAGAAATATGAGAGAAACTGCTCTGGTTGGATGCTGGGGTTTCTTTGCGGTAGCTCTTAATATTAGAGAAAGTTCTGAATTGGTCGGCAGTGCTACCTTTACCGCAGCGGCTGTTCTCCTATTGCTGGTCATTTATCACTCTTACAAAAACCATTATTATACGCCTCTTTTAAAATGGCAGAGGGGGGAAATATAGGTTCAGCTTTGGACTACTTGCTTCTGGCTTTCAGCTTATTTAAATATTCAGATTACAACTGTAAGACTGGAATTTCTCAAGTTATTATAAGTATTGATTTTTTTGATTTATACCCCAATTAAGCAACCAGCTTAATTGCTTTTGAATTGAAGAGTTCCGGCTCATTCGTTTTAAGCGTAATTGGGGGTACTGGTATATAGTGATTGGGGCAATTTTTTAGTATATCGAAGGGGCTTTGGTGAGAGCAATCAGTAACTTCAGCTAACTCAAGACTCAAATCATTATTCTAGTCAAACAACCCCATTTTTTTATGTGTTCTTATGAATCAGGATAACTCTCCGTTAAAAATCATTTCTTCCCATTCAACTTGCTCTTAATATTTAGTTTCTTTAGCTTTTTTACCAGATCAGGTTGAATATCTATGAGGATATTTTCTGATTTAAGGTCCAGTTCCAACTTTTTTTCAAAGTCAAGGACCTTTATAAATAGTCGGTGTTTCCCTTCGTACTCTGAGCACAAATTGAGAATTTGGTCGGTAATATTTGGATTGACCTGATCCAGTTTTAAATATAACGTCAGCGATTTGATCTCTTCTTCTCCGACTGTACTTAATAATCGCATACTCTGGATTTTAAAATCCAGCTCATCAGAGTAATATCGCTTCTTAAAAGCACCGGTAATGTGCAAAACCTGTCCCTCGGCCACAAGTGACCCATAACGCTGATATTCCTCTCCGAATAATGCAAAATCATAGGAGCCATGAAAATCCTCGAGAGTAAAGAAACAATAACCGTTACCCTTTTTATTAATCCCGTGTCTTGCTGAGGAGACTTTACCGGCTACCCGTCCTCTTGCTCCCTCTTTTTTTGCTTTATCCAACTGCCTTAATTCGCAATCGGTAAAGTTTTTCAGTTCCAGTTCATAGATATCGAGGGGGTGACCTGTAACATAGATACCTACCACCTCTTTTTCTTTTTCCAATTGTATCAGTTTGTTCCAAGGCTCCACTTCAGGTGGTACAGGTTCTTCTATCAGGTCTTCAAGAGAGTCCCCAAAAAGGGAATTCATATTTTGTTCTTTTTCTTCCTGATAGGATTGACCAAACTTTAATAGATGTTCAATGAAAGTATCGTATTTGTCGGAAGGAGCAAAATATACAGCCCGGTTTAATCCAAGTGCATCCAAGCCCCCGGCAAGTGCCATACTATCGAATACTTTTTTATTGAATTGTCGCAAACTCAATCTTTTTACCAGATCAATTGCCGTAGTGAATGGACCGTTTTTTTCTCGTTCTTTTACTATCTCTTCTACTACACCTTCGCCCACTCCTTTAAGTGCTGAAAGTCCAATTCTGATTTCTCCTTCCTTTTTTACGGTAAACTTACTGTCACTTTCATTAATGCAGGGACCGAGCACTTTGATATCCATCCTTTTGGCTTCGCGGAGAAAAAAGTTGACTTTGGAGATGTCGTTTTTGTTGTGTGATAGCACGGATGCCATGAACTCCTCCGGGTAATTGGCTTTTAAGTAGGCCGTCTGAAAAGCTACGAAAGCATAACAGGTAGAGTGAGATTTGTTAAAAGCATATTGGGCAAATTTTTCCCAATCCTTCCAGATTTTCTCTACTTTGTCCTTGGGATGTCCTCTTTCCAGACATCCCTCAAGAAACTTGGGGAAAAGTGCATCAATTATTTCCTGCTTTTTCTTTCCCATTCCCTTTCTCAAAGAGTCAGCCTGACCTTTACTAAACCCTGCAAGTTTTTGTGAAAGTAGCATCACCTGCTCCTGATAGACGGTAATACCATAGGTTTCTTCCAAGTACTCTTCCATCTCAGGGAGGTCGTATGTAATGGGTTCCCTACCGTGTTTTCTGGCGATAAAACTCGGGATATACTCCAAAGGTCCCGGACGATATAGGGCATTCATAGCGATGAGGTCTTCAAATTTGGAAGGTCTCAACTCTTTGAGCGCTTTTTGCATTCCATCAGATTCATACTGAAATATACCCACCGTTTCACCCCTTTGGAATAGTTCATAAGTTTTGGTGTCATCGAGGGGTACTTCTTCCGGATCAATTTCTATCCCTCGGTTTTCTTTAACAAGACGGACCGCATCTTTGATGATACTCAAGGTTCTCAAACCGAGGAAATCCATTTTTAGTAGTCCGGCATCCTCCGCAATACTATTATCAAACTGAGATAAATACAGATCAGAACCCTTTCCGACTGCTACAGGTACATAGTCCGTCACATCAGAAGGAGTGATAACCAATGCGCAGGCATGAATACCGGTGTTCCTTACAGAGCCCTCAAGTCTGCAAGCACTTTCAAGTGTTTTGGCAATCAAACTATTACCTGTTGCGAGCTCCCTTATTTTCATCGCTTTTTCAAGATCATCAGCTCGCAGTTTGGCTTTTAGCTTGGGGCTAATTCCCTCTTTTCCAAGAATACCCTTTAATGAGGCGGACATATCTGCCGGAAACATTTTGGTGAGACGATCTACTTCTCTGAGTTCAAGGTCCATTACCCGACCGACATCCCTAATGGAAGACTTGGCTGCCATGGTACCGTAAGTGATGATTTGGGCAACCTGATTTCTGCCATATTTATCAATGACATAGTCTATTATCTTTGATCGTCCCTCATCATCAAAGTCAATATCAATATCAGGCATGGATATTCTTTCAGGATTCAAAAAACGCTCAAATAGTAGATTGTACTTGATGGGGTCCACATTGGTAATCCCCGTGCAATAGGCTACTGCCGACCCTGCTGCTGAACCTCTTCCAGGTCCTACAGAAACACCCATCTTTCTGGCTGCACTGGTGAAGTCCTGGACAATGAGGAAGTACCCCGGATATCCCGAATCATTGATTACTTTTAATTCGAATTCAAGTCTCTCAACTATTTCCTGAGTGAGTGTTCCATATCGTTTTTTTGCACCCTCAAAAGTCAAATGATGCAGATAATCTTCCTGTGTTTTAAAACCCGGCGGGAGCGGATAAGCAGGCAATAAAATATCTCTTTCCAGTTGCAGTGTATCTACTTTGTCAAGAATTTCATTGGTATTATCTAAGGCTTCGGGGATATCCTTAAAGACTGCGCCCATTTCCTCCTGTGTTTTGAAGAAAAAGTCATCACTGGCAAATTTGAAGCGCTTTTCTTCCTCTAACTTTTTTCCTGTATTCACACAAAGTAAAATGTCGTGTGGGAAGGCATCATCCTGCTCGAGATAATGGCTGTCGTTAGTTGCGATGACCTTGATGTTGTACTTTTTAGCAAAACCGAGTAGTACCTGATTTACGTCCTCCTGACTATATCCTGTGCCATCTATATTTTCCAGGCCTTTATGGCGCTGAAGTTCTATGTAGTAATCCTCTCCAAAAATATCTAACCACCATTTTAGTTTTTCTTCGGCCTCCGCAATTTTTCCCTGTAATATAGTTTGAGGGATTTCCGCACCTATGCAGCAGGATGTTGCAATTACACCCTCGTGATGCTGCAAAATAAGTTCCTTGTCCACTCGCGGAAAATCCATATAAAGACCATCGAGAAAACCCTTGGAACAGAGTTTAATAAGGTTGACATAGCCGGTCTGATTTTTTGCCAGTAACAATTGATGGTAGCGGATGTCTTTTTCTCCCAGTCTCCTGGAAAATGACTTCCTGTGTCGGTCCTCCACGAGATAGAATTCACAACCAACTATGGGTTTGATCCCCTGTTTTCTGGATTCAGATACCAGTTTGAATGCACCGAACATATTTCCGTGGTCAGTAAGTGCAACTCCCTTTTGTCCATCTTGTGCCGCCTTTCGTACCATGTCCTCTATAGCTGTGGCACCGTCTAATAGAGAAAATTGAGAGTGGTTATGGAGGTGGACAAAATCGCACATATTCAGCTTTTGGTTGATTGGTTAATTAAAAATGGGGGAGTCAATCCTTCAAATCAAGTGGCTACAAAGATAGAATTTTTTGAGTTTATTCGGATTAAAAAGTCCGTAAAGTTTGACTTTTGATTTTTGCTCCCATATACGCCGGTCAAAGCTGTGATCAAAAAACAGTAACCAACATCGAAGAGATAGAAAAAAGGAGCTTTTTCGACGGTGTAATGATCGGTATTTATTTTAAGTCGATTAAAATTTGTCCTTGGTCGATGGAGTATTTGATTTCATTTTTATTAATCCGATAATTTTATTCCTTAGTCGTAATCCATGTATTGTCAAGCATTTATGAGCCTAAATTTGTAGTAATAAAAATTTAGAATCATGAAAAGAGTGAAATTGACCTTCGTTTTTGCACTGATGTTTATGTGCGCCAACTACAGCCAAAGTGAGCTGAATATTTCAAATATTGATAGCTTTCTAAACTTGATGGAAAATAATGATCGGATTATGGGTTCGGTTAATATTTCCATAGATGGAGAGACTTTTTATCAATGGTCAGGGGGAACTTCCTGGCATTTGGGAAATGATGTAAGAGGAAAAGATGGCAATGAGATTTATTCAATTGGCTCAATTAGTAAAATTTTTACAGCTGTTCTGTTTTACCAAATGGTAGAAAAGGGCTGGGTGAGTGGTGAAACGAAATTAGCAGAGTTTTTTCCCGGTATTCCCAATGCGGAATTAATAAGTATGGATCACTTATTGAGTCACAGATCCGGTTTGTTTAATTTTACTGCTGACTCTACATATTGGCATTGGAAGCACAGGGATAGGTCACAAGAGGAAATGTTGAAACTTATTTCTTATTATCAGCCTGTATTTGAGCCCGGAGAGGAATTAGATTATAGTAATACCAACTACTTATTACTGGGTTATATCATAGAGCAGATCCGTGGTCAGGATTTGGCAGTTTTGATACATGAAAATATTGCCCACCCTTTGGGCTTGACATCAACTTTTGCTTCCCCGGATTATGCAGATTTAGGATTTCAGACACATTCCTTTATCAGAACTATGGATGACTGGGTAACCTATGTTCCGGCGACAAGCAGAAAAATGGCTCATGCTGCGGGTGGAATGGTATCTAATGGAGCGGATTTGGGGGTATTTATGGATGCACTTTTTAATGGAGAACTTATTTCTCTTGCTTCTCTCAAGCAGATGTACTCAACCGATAGTAATCTTGGCGCAGGACTTATTCCTATTGAATTCAACGATAACATTGGTTTTGGTCATTATGGTGGGATCGATGAGTATAGGACTTTCGTAGCATATTTTCCGGAAAACAACATGACCGTTTCTGTTCTGTTGAATGGACTGAATACTTCTTTTGATCAAGTGCTTTATAATATTCTTAGTGCCTGTTTTGAATCTGAATTTAACTGGCCTGAATTATCAGGATATCTACCTGAGGAGGTGAAACTCAGATCCCTTACCGGTCAATTTATTAATGCTGACAGTACTTTTCAGGCAAGTGTATTTGTAAAATATGGCCAATTAGGGGTAAATATCAACGGTAATGAATACCTGTTTTCAGAAGCTAAAAGCCCATACTTTTTTTCTGATGACTTTTCGGGGATTCGGATAGGATTTCAAAAAGATCGTAAAGGCGAGGTCAAAAATCTGGTAATACAAATCAAGGATATGATTATGAGTCTTGAAAAAAGATCATAGGGAGAACTAAATTGATTTTTGACTTCTGATAATAATGCCTTGACCTTGAGTCAGGGCATTATTTTTTCGGTAAAAAAGGTGTATTGAAATATTATAAATACTGCCGAATAAATGGATTGTGGTTCCGTTCGTGGCCAATGGTTGTTGTAGGTCCATGCCCCGGATATACAATTACATCGTCAGGTAAAGTTAGTAGCTTATCCCTTATAGAAAGCATGAGTGTATTGAAATCGCCTCTGGGAAGATCAGTGCGACCTATACTCTCATGAAAAAGTACATCTCCTGCAATGAGGTAATTATTTTTCTCAGAGTAGAAACTTACACTGCCGGGGCTATGACCGGGAGTAAAGAGAATCTGGAGCTTGTCATCACCTATTTCTATACCATCTCCGGGCTTGAGCCACTTTTTGGGTTCGGGTGATGGAGCTGTCGGGATACCATATGCTTGCCCGACCTGGGGGCAGGCTTTTAGCATAGGTAATTCTTCCTCGTGTATTTCCAGATCGAGACCAAATTTTTCTGCGATCAGGCCATTGGAAAAAACGTGGTCCAAATGACAGTGTGTGTTGAGGAGTCTGATCGGTTTTAGATTATTGTCGGAAATGAAATTTAGAAAGTCGTTTTGTTCTTCTTTTGTGTAGGCTCCTGGATCTATGATTAGGCACTCGCCTCCGGATTCTACGACTACGGTATTTTGCTGAAAAGGGTTGTAGGTTAATAGGTGAATTTTAGCCATAACTGTTTTTTTAAGTCGGGCAAAGATAAGGTTTTTTTTCTGAGAGTCCTTCGGGCTCTCAGGTATGGGCGTTGCCCATACATTTGATATATGAGCCCTTCAGGCTCTT
>SLKL01000220.1 GCA_007134625.1 Saprospiraceae bacterium | reverse complement strand
GGTGCTGGTACAATAGACCACTCTTTATGGGTAACCATGCGCAGGAATGATATGAATCCGGCATTAATTGCTAAAATGGAGGATGCATTGGCATGGACGGTGGATTTTCATCATGTACAGCCAGGAGATAAATTCAAATTATTTTACGAAGATCTAATGATTGGCGATGAGTCAGTTGGTGTGGGTCGTTTACTTGGTGCAAATTTCATCAACAGAAGTGGCGACAATTATGCCATATATTACGAAAGTGAGAATTATTCAGGCTATTTTGATCTCGAAGGCAGACCAATGAAAAGGGCCTTCTTACGCGCACCAGTCAGATATACACGAATATCATCGGGTTTTAATCCAAGAAGAATGCACCCCGTACTAAGAAAAGTAAGACCACATCTGGGGACTGATTACGCTGCCCCACACGGAACTGAAATATTTTCTGTTGCAGATGGAACAGTCACGCGTGCTGCCTACAATTCAGGAAACGGAAATTATGTGCGCATCCGTCACGACAATACTTACGAGACGCAGTACCTGCACATGTCAAGATTTGCAGACGGCATCAGACCAGGTGTCAGAGTTAGACAAGGTCAAGTCATTGGCTATGTAGGTGCTACCGGCTTGGCTACGGGGCCCCATGTTTGCTTCAGATTCTGGAAAAATGGTGTTCAGGTAGATCACAGACGTTTGAATCTCCCACCTCCTGAGCCCATGTCGGATGCGGAATTACCCATTTTCCATATGCACAGAGACAGAATTCTACCCATTATTGATGCTATTCCAATTCCTGAAGAACAGGATGAGAAAAAGGAAAAAAACAAATTTAGAAGTCTTGCGTGGCTGGATTAGTTTTTAGCTGCTAGCTTTGGGCTCCTGCCATCTAGTATGTGATTTCAATAAACTTTATTGTCATGCCATTCGCCAGAAACCAAAAATTAACTCTTAACATACTGTAAAGTAGTTCGATTTCCTTCCTGATCATATACATGCACTACATACACACCTGCCGGCCAGCCTGAAGTATCGATCTCAGTCAAGCGATCGGTAAGTGTTGTAGTGAATTGTAATAAGCCATTACGGTCATAGACTTCAACAGTGAGTATTTCATCAATGATAGAATTAGCTTTGAGTATAATTAAAGTGGGTCCGGGATTCCTGATCAAGGTAACAGGAATAAGTCTACCCTCATAGCCCGGCAGATTCACATCCGGATCAAATGCCATGCCGTCTATTGTAAATTGATATTTATTATGGGCAAAAGGTGAATAATTGGGATGAGATGAACCCACAGCTGAAAAAGGTTGTGTAACTCTAAGTTGAACCCTGACATCATTAGGAATCAAACCTTCTTCGTAGCTGAGCAATTGACTTGCCAGTGGCATAACTGTCCAGTTTACAGTTCTAAATACTTGCGGAAGACTTAATCTCGGAGGTAAAGGTCCAGTGAGTATATCGTGTATTTGAGCGCAACCATCGTATTCCTGATTGGTGACATAAATAAAATGGTGACCACCTGTAAAGTATCTTGATGAACCGGGTAATCCATCTACTTCGGTTTCCAGACCCGGATTCCACATTCTATCATTCCCTACCAGATAATCTGGATGCACACCCTCCATCATAGGATTGTCAGGACTATATATAGTAGCCTCTGAGAAAAACAAATTTAACCTTTGTCCTGAATTGATGTCAATAGCATATCCCGGAAACCAACCAAAACCATTAGGCAGATCGGGATCGTTCAGCGGCAAACCGACTGCTCCGGCATTTTTTGAAGCAGCAGGTCTGTCCAGCAAGCGCATCTGTGTCCCTCCTAAGGATTCACCCGACCCTTCTTTTAGAAATTCCGTAGTGGCCTCCACAATCACTACTCTACTCCATTTGCTTTTATCTGAAGTAAAAACAATATCAACATTATTCAAAGCACCCAAGCCAAAAGATGACCCACACACAGCTGAATTGGCATCATTTATCCAGGCAGGAGACACAAAAGGTAAATTTCCCGGTCTGCTATCACATAAGCAATATGGGAAAAAACCGGTCTCATTGTTCACGATAAAAGACCTATTGGGATCAAGTGAGAAATCATCACTTCTCTCCTCGGTTTTTATATAATCAAATATTACCTCATTATTCCAATTCGGATCCGTTGTTTGGTCTTCAACAAAACTCAACCATTGAGGACCGTTGGGATTTTTATATTCCATAAATCCACCTATAAAACCATTATCGCGAATCAATCCTGGTTTGGCTCCGGGAGGATCTGCCTGATAAATTCTAATTCCCAGCCCAAATTTGTTAATTAATTCCTCTACATTTGTTCCCAAAGTTAATGTTGACTCATAAGTCTCTCCTGTTTCTAATTTAGTGAGTCTAAAAGACGCATTTTCATCAACTGCATATTCATTTGGATCAGTGTCAATAAATTCTAATTCAAAAGTACCGTCACGAACTTCAAAAGGATTAGCGATAAAAACTTCAAAAGGTCCAAAGCCGGGAAGGTATTCTATTTCTCCATTGAAATTTCCACTTAATACCTTTTCATCAAAACCATCTACCGGAATTAAGGGTCTCTCATTATTCCCCTGTCCCTCTAATCTCGTTATGGGAAGTGGATCACCATAATCACTAAAGATTTTAGTGCCGGGCAATAAAGCTTTGGGTGAGAAAGTATAAGAACGGACATTACGGGTGGATGGCAGGTAGGTTTGTTTTTGCCCATCAGGAAAACGTATCACATCAAAACCCTGATAATTGTTGTAGGCATATGCTAAAACTGTAAAATAGTATTCTTTTCCATTTTCCAGGGGACTGTCTGTAAAAGCACATTGCTCAAAAACATAGCCATGTCTTACTCCTATATTTTCACCTTCTATTTTAAGCACCGGAACGTAGAGGGTGTCATCCGAAAAGGGGTCCTCAACAGCTTTCCAGTTAAATGCTGAAACAATATCATTTTGAAGGTCAGACTGAAATACCTGACGGGCCTTAAATGGATTGAGTAAGTTTTCTATTGTTAATTCTACTGAAGCGTCTCGCAATTGGAACAATTGATAGCCCTCAAATCTGTAAAACAAATCAGCCTCCTCTTCTAAATCAAAATCAATTTCAATTTCCTCCTTATAATCTAAATTTCTATTATTCGATTTTTCAGGATTTTCTAAAAAGAGAACGATTTTCTGATCAAAGGAAATAGCTTTTAAATCAGGCGCATCCGGACCAATAAAATCTGAGTTTTGAGCATTAATTAAAGAGCTGATGCCCAGAAAAAAAGCGATAAAAAGTAATGGAAGTTTCATATCAAATAGTTTTATATAATTTATTAATGCCTAACCCAAAGTAGTGACTTTGAACTCTTAATATCGTTGAGATTAATCATTTCAACAGAATAGACACCCGATGCCCAATTCTGTGAATTTACACTGTACTCTTCTCCGGAAAAATAACCGGAATACATCAATCTCCCATCCATACTGATCACCCGAACTTTGAAGTCCATTTCTTCTTTAGATGTAACCCTTAATTGGAGAAAATCAGTACCGGGATTTCCGGGCAGACTAAAGTGCCATCTATCCCTTGAGGTCGTTTCATCATCTGACAAAACGGCACGTCCATCTTCAGCTTGCGGCAATAAATCATTATCCAGATTTAGTGTATAAACCCGCAGGTTTTGCTTACTGCTTAGAAATGGTTCTGCTTGCCCTACTTCAGGACTTCGCCACTCAAAAGGACGGAAGTCGTTGTGCGCATATGCAATTGCCACATAGTAATAATCCTGACCTGCTTGCAATCGACCATCTCCAGATTGGTCAAACATATCCCGGTCTATGATGAAATTGTTTTCAATACCTGTATTGGCTCCATCCACCATTAAATACGGGATATAAATAGGTCTAGCCCGATAGTAGTTCGGATTGTAATAACGCGTCCAGTTGTATATGATATCCACATCGTTTTCAACATCAGACTGAAATATCGGAATAGCCAGATTGGGGTTGGCAAAAGTCTCATGAGATAACGACAAATCCGGACTGCGCAGTTGATAAACTACATAACCTTCGAATTCGTAATATTGATCCTGAGCATCATCTGGCACAAAAGTCGCTTTTTCCCTGTAGTCCTGATTTCGGTTATTTGATCCGGCGAAATCATTCCTTAGCTCAACAGCAAATGCATCGCTCATTCTACTTACTACCATTTCTGGTGCATCGGGTCCCCTCATATCCAATTGGAAACACTGATCGAATAGCGACCGGGTTTTCTTAGTCACCTCAAACAATCGCGTCAAATCCGGACAGGGATAATCCGCATGTAAGATAAAAGGCACCCCATAAACTATCTCACTATATCCTCCGGGATCTAATCTGAAGGGGCCGGAAGACATAAGTTTTCTTCTATCACCTGATTGTGCCTCAGGATCTGAACACATGGTCCAGGCATCGGGATCAGAGGGATTGCCTGGATAGGCAAAATTGGGATCAGGAACATTTTGGGGAGGAAAACCGTCCCGGTACACACCATTCAAATAACGATAATATTCCGTTGCATTAGTAGGATCAGTTGTTGCAGGTGGTCCATCAAATCCTCCTGGATTATTATGATATATGAAATAGGACAAACCTAAATTATTCCCCTCGCTATCTTTAGGTCCGCCAAGAACATTGACCCCAATAGCCGGCATAAATTCACACAGATAAGGGTTAGTATAACTACCACACTCACAATCTCCTCCGGGGGAATTTGCTGAATAAACAAATGCCAAATCAATCTCAGGATTACTTCCCAGATATCCGTCGAATGGACACCCCAAATCAATATCAGACCACAAACCAAAAAAAGTACTATCTAAAAAACTAGCACCTCTGTTCACCATTTGATAGCGATAAAAGGTCATATAATCCAATTCACTACCCGCATCGAATGCAAATGCTTGTGCTCTGACTTCCAGATGCATAGGGTCACCACCTGATCTGGTATGGATTCCACCTGCATCATTAAATATCCAGAAAAACATTTCGTCCGGTATTCGGGTATCCACAGACACACCGCAATCCTCTAACCCTAAAACAGGAAAATCACCATCAACTGGATTGTACAATCCATCATCATTAAAATCAAAGAAAGGAGCAAAACCTTGATCACCTTGAGGCAAATCAAAATTATATCTTTCACTAAAATAGGGATTGCCTACTGCAGGCCAATATAGGATATTCTCCGGAACCTTTTCCCTGGGAATAGGTAAGCCAAGCTGACTGTACTGTTGAATATTTCTTCGCTGTTCTACAACATCATCATTCGTCACCTTAAAAATCTGATCCCAATCTCTACATTGACCAAAATCTGTCATTCCATCTTCGTTTAGTGGACCAGGCCACCAATCATTAGCATCTGGTCTTCTATAAGTTTGTGCTGCTAATTTAAGATTGCCCTCATCATCCAGTCCGCCGGCCCATACAGCCCCGGCAAAAGCCAAAGACAACTCAGGTTCTCCTATTGGCGGTGCAGGCACAATATAGTTTGCACTCCATTGATTGGGATCCCACCATTTATCACCACCTGTCAATATCCTTGCTCTTACTTTGTTTACTGTCAGATCTCTGTGAGCCATAGCAGGAATACAATCAGATCGGTAGTCAGAGCTCGGTTCTTCATTTATCACCGCACCGATTTCATCCATATTGATGGCGTGAATAGTTATTGAGCAAAACAGATTAATAATGAGAAAAATAAGATAATTGTACGGTTTCATAGTTTTATTTTTTTACCCATAAAAGGTTTTTAGAATTCGGTTTTTCTCCCATGCTGATTAGTTCAACATTGTATATTCCGGATGTCCAGGATTGGGCTGCTACTCTGTACTCTTCTCCGGAAAAATAACCGAAGTACACCAAGCTTCCATCCATACTGATTACCCGGATTTTGAAATCTATTTCTTCTACAGAGGTAATCCTTAACTGCAGAAAGTCAGTACCCGGATTGCCGGGCAAATTAAAATGCCACTTATCCCGATAGGGCATTTCATCTGAAGCAAAAACAGCCCTACCATCTTCAGTTTGTGGCAATAGATCATTATCCAAGTTCAGCGTATATACCCGCAGGTTTTGCGTACTGCTTAAAAATGGCTCTGCCTGACCTACCTCAGGGCTTCGCCATTCAAATGGGCGAAAATCGTTGTGAGCATAAGCAATCACTGTAAAGTAATAATCCTGACCTGCTTGTAATCGACCATCCCCCGATTGGTCAAACATATCCCGGTCTATGACAAAATTATTTTCAATCCCAGCATTAGCTCCATCCACCATCAACTCAGGAATAAAGATAGGTCTTGCCAGATAGTAGTTTGGGTTTTCATAACGCGACCAATTGTAAATGATGTCCACATCATTTTCTACATCTGACTGAAATACCGGAATCGCAAGATCGGGATTAGTGAAGGTCTCATGAGTCAGAGGTAAATCCGGACTTCGAAGCTGATAGACAATATAACCTTCAAATTCGTAGTATTGATCCTGAACATCATCTGGTATAAAAGTCGCGCTTTCTCTATAATCTTGATTTCGGTTGTTAGATCCTGAGAAATCATTGGTAAGCTCAACAGAAAAGGCATCGTTCATGCGGCTGACCACCATTTCCGGCGCATCGGGTCCCCTCATATCCAATTGAAAGCACTGATCGAATAGTGTGCGTGTTTTCTTAGTAACCTCAAAAAGCCTAGTCAAATCGGGGCAGGGATAGTCAACATCGAGGACGAAGGGTACACCGTAAATAATCTCATTTACAGATCCGGGGTAAAATTTTAAAGGTCCTGTGGATATAAGTGACCTGCGGTCACCTGGTTCCAGATCTTCGGAACACATGGTCCAGGCATCCGGATCAGACGGGTTACCGGGAAAGGCAAAGTTAGTCTTAGTTCCTCCCTCAGGTCGATAACCCTCCCCACCAATTGTCAAAGGACGACCGTCCCTGAAATGCCCTGTAAGATATCGGTAATATTCGGTCGCATTAGTAGGATCTGTGGTAGCAACAGGGCCGGTAAAATTTCCTACGTTACTGTTTAACATAAAATAACTTATTCCTAAATATTCACCTTGCTCATTAAAAGGACCTCTCAATAAGTTTAGACCAATAGCCGGAACATGATCACAGTAAGTCGGAATATTAAAACATTCACAGCCTTGATTAGTTCCCCCAAATTCATCCATATTATAAGCAAAAGCAAGATCGAGGTCTGGATAACTACCGATATAGTCATTAAAGGGACAACCCAAATCAAAATCCACCCAAAGACCTATATAGGTGCTATCTAAAATACTATGTCCACGATTGACCATTTGATATCGATAAAAAGTCATATGATCTAACTCATTACCGGCATCAAATGCAAATGCTTGAGCCCTAAATTCAAAATTGGTGACATCCCCACCAGAATTAGTGTGAAACCCACCGGCATCGTTAAATATCCAAAAAAGCATTTCATCCGGTATTCTGGTCTCAACCGAAGTAGCACAATTATCTAAACCTAAAATAGGAAAATCACCATCAATGGGATTGTACAAGCCATCATTGTTATAGTCAAAATAAGGCGCCAGCCCCTGATCGGATTGAGGCAAATCAAAACCATACCTTTCACTAAAATAAGGATTACCTATTGCCGGCCAATAAAGTATATTCTCAGGAATCCTCTCTTTTGGAATAGGCAACCCAAGTTGACTGTAATGTTGAATATTTTTTCTTTGAACTTCAACATCCTCCCTAGTCACACTAAATACCACATCCCAATCTCTGCATTGACTAAAATCTGTCCTACCCTCTTCGTTAAGTGGACCTGGCCACCAATCATTACTGCTTTCTCTTCTATAGGTTTGTGCAGCCAATTTAAGATTGCCTTCATCATCAAAACCCCCAAGCCATAACCCGGCAGCAAAAATAGAGGATATTTCCGGCTGTCCTGCGGGAGGTGTCGGCACCACATACCTTGCTCTACTTAAGT
>SLKL01000018.1 GCA_007134625.1 Saprospiraceae bacterium | reverse complement strand
TTGATGCTCCCAATTGCGACTGCCCCGAAATACCCTTACCAACAGGAGAACAAGAATATGAAGTTTGTGTAGATGAAGATTTCCCTACTTTTGAACTTGAAGTCGAAGGCGATTTAACTATCAACTGGTATGCTGATTCCACTGGTGGGTCTCCTTTGTCAGAGGGTAGCCTTTCTTTTACCCCGGAGGAGGAGGGAATATTTTATGCGGAAGCAATAGATACTGCATCAAACTGTGTGTCAGAGAGAATAGCTGTAGCACTTATTATAAATCCATTACCTCAAGCTGAAATAGTCACTACTGATTGTGATGATAACGAAGAGGTATATTCCGTAACTTTTTCTACTGATGGCAATCCAGCTAATTTTTGGTTTACAGCAGGAGGGATTGGAGAGGTGATTAATAATCCTGATGGTTCAGTGACTGTTGCCAATATACCGGTAGGTCAAAATGTTACGGTCATCGTAATCAATACAGCTACGAGCTGTGAAAATGAATATCTGGTAATATCACCAAATTGTGATTGTCCTGACATTAACCCTCCTACCGGCAACGTAGATTATGAGATTTGCGAAGGAGACGATTTTCCAACTTTTGAGCTTGCAGTAGATTCAGCGCTAACCATTAATTGGTATATGGATGCCACAGATGAAGAACCAATATTAGA
Organism: Saprospiraceae bacterium; assembly: GCA_007134625.1. GTDB lineage: Bacteria > Bacteroidota > Bacteroidia > Chitinophagales > Saprospiraceae > PWJY01. Next base: position 7,542 of record SLKL01000018.1, on the reverse strand, counting down.
AAATAGCCTGACCTTCACACCTACTCAAGCAGGAATATTTTACGCTGAAGCTGTTGATACAGCAAACAACTGTAGCTCTCAAAGATTACCCATTGTGCTAACAGTTAATCCCAATCCCAGCGGTGAGATCATCGACCTATCTTGCAATGATGATGGGGCAACCTACAACCTTACTTTTGAGGTAGAAGGAGATTATATGCAATTTATAGGTAGTTTGGGGGGAGGTGTGTTTGGAGCTTTTGATTCAACAAATAGGGTAAATTTCCCGAACTTGACACTTGGTCAAAATTATAACTTTATTGTTACCAATGTTGAAACGGGTTGTACTAGTGAATATTGGATAGAATCCCCCGAATGCGATTGTCCAGAAATAAATCCTCCCTTCGGAACTACCTTTGTTGAAATTTGTGAAGGAGAGGATATCCTAAGTCTGGAGTTAACTATTGATGAACCCGGACTGATTATCAATTGGTATGATGCTCCGGTTAACGGCAATCTTCTTTTGGAAAACAGCCTGACTTTTTCTCCAACAGAAGGGGGTATTTTTTATGCTGAGGCTGTAGATACCGTTACAGCTTGTACCTCAGAAAATAGAACAGCAGTTGAATTAAGAGTGAATCCCATACCGAATGCGAACCTGTTGTCTATAGAGTGTGATGATTCAAATGAATTTTACTCAGTTGTTTTTATAACCGATGGTAATGATGAAGTTTTTTGGACCTCAATCGGGGGTTTAGGTGAAATTACTCAGCCTGTAGATTCTGTATTAACCGTAACAGACATCCCGGTAGAAAATGATATTACTATTTTGGGAGTAAATATCGCTACGGGTTGTGATTTTAGAATCACCATAGAGGCACCGGATTGTGATTGCCCCGAAATAAGTCCTCCATCAGGACCTACTTTAATTGAAATTTGTGAAGGAGAAGAAATTCCTACGCTTGAGCTCAGTGTTGATGATCCCGCACTTACAATAAATTGGTTTGATGCCCCTGTCAACGGCAATCTTCTTTTAGAAAACAGCCTGACTTTTTCTCCAACAGAAGGAGGTGTTTTCTATGCTGCGGCAATAGATACAGCCTTAAACTGTATTTCGGATAGGATAGCTGTGGAGTTAGTTATCAATCCCTTACCACAGGCTGAAATAGAGACTACTGATTGTGATCTCAACGAAGATGTATATTTCGTAACTTTTTCTACAGATGGAAACCCGGCTAATTTTTGGTTCACAGTAGGAGGAATTGGAGAAGTCAATCTCAATCCGGATGGCTCCCTAACAGTTGCAAATATACCAATAGGACAAAATATCACCCTTATCGTTATCAATACAGCTACAGGCTGCGAAAACGAGTATCTTATAGAATCCCCTGACTGTGACTGCCCGGATATACCCTTACCGGATTATGAAGATTTATTTGAATTCTGTGAAGGGGATAGCCTGCCTATTATCAGTATTGAGGTAGAGGAAGGTTTACGCGTTGATTGGTATGACCAAATGACGGGTGGTGAGTTGATTGCGGAAGATGCAGCTGACTTTGTACCTCCCGGACCGGGCACCTGGTATTTCGAATTGGTGGACAGAGATGATGAATGTCGATCAAGAATCAGGGGCGCTGTTAGTGTTGATGAAGTGCCCCTTCCACAAATTGATCTCATTGAGGTGATTTGTCTCGAAAGTGATTTGATAGAAGCCTTTTTTGAAATCATGGCAGATTCAATAGAAGTCAATGGGGCTGACTTTGAATTAATCGGTACAGAATTAAGGATATTCGATTTTCAATTAATGGAAGAAGTAGAAATCCGTTTGTTCAACCGCTTTTGCCAACTTACGAAAATCTTCAGGGAGGATGACTGTCCCGATGATTGTAATCCTCTGGCTGTAATTCAGGTAACAGACCCATCGTGTCCGGGTGTATCCGATGGCGTCATCCGCATTGTTGAAACCATGGATTTTGATGAGGAGGTTGAGGTTTTCCTTAATGGGGAGTTTTTCAATACTCTTGACGAATTGCCTTTTGACATTTTAAGGCTGGATGCAGGAACCTATGAACTCATGCTAAACGATGGAAGTTGTACCCTCACAGAAGTAATCACTCTAAATTATCAACTCATTCCAACTGTAGAAATTATCACGGATGCGACAGTTGTTCCTTCCGGAAGTTTTACGACAGTTGGAATTGAAACCAACCTGACTCCAGATCTCATCATTTGGAAACCTGAAGAATTGACGACTTGCACCAACTGCCCTGAGATAGACATTTTAGTCGAAGACGATATCAATATTCAGCTTAGTGTCGTAGATTCAGTTGGCTGCCAGGCTTCTGCCAATTTATTTATTGAAGCTTTTCAGGAGATACGGGTTTTTATTCCCAATGTTTTTAGTCCGAATGACGATGGAATTAACGATACCTTCAGACCTTATTTCCCTCCGGATTTTAATGGTATTGTATCTGATTTCAGTATCTACAACCGGTGGGGTGAGCGCGTTTTTCAATTGGCGGAAATCTCTGCAAATAATGATATTCAAGGGTGGGATGGCACCTATAATGGCGAAATTGTCAATCCCGCTGTTTTTGTCTATACTTTAGAATTGAGGACACCAGATGGAGAGTCAGAGTTCTTTTCCGGAGAAGTACTGATATTAAGGTAAGATTGAACTTTATTGACAGGAGATAAACAAAAACTCTCCCATATTCATTAGACATAGAACTCCAAAAGAGATTTGAGGGATATGCTGAAAATTGCTTTTTCACCAGTTTACAAATATGAGTTACCCGAGGGACACAGATTCCCTATGGAAAAATATGAGTTACTACCTGAGCAGTTGGTTTATGAAGGCACAGTGAGTAACAGTAATTTTTTCGAACCGAATCCCTTAACCAAAGAGCAAGTCTTACTCACCCATTTACCTGAATACTACAGCAAACTAGAGGGTAATGATCTAACTCCAAGAGAGCAGAGAAAAATAGGTTTTCCAATGACGCCTAAACTATTTTCCCGTGGACTTATCATATCTGCCGGCACGCTGGAATGCGCTTATCACGCCATGGAAAACGGAGTCGCTATGAATATTGCAGGTGGTACTCATCATGCGTATCCGGATAGAGGTGAGGGATTTTGCGTTTTAAATGACATTGCGATCGCTTCAAATTGTCTTTTAAATGATGGGGTTGTAAAAAAGATATTGATTGTGGACCTCGATGTCCATCAGGGCAATGGGAATGCCTATATTTTCAGAAATACTCCTGAGGTTTTTACTTTTAGCATGCACGGTGAAAAAAATTATCCACTTAGAAAGGAGACTTCCAATCTCGATATTGGCTTACCGGATAAAACAAGCGATGATTATTACCTCAATCTGCTCTACAATAAACTCCCCGAGCTAATTGACAGTGTGGAACCCGACTTAATATTCTATCAGGCCGGAGTAGATATTATGGAAACAGATAAACTCGGCAGATTAAGGGTAAGTAAAAAAGGAGTACTGAAGCGAGATGAGTTTGTTTTCGAAATTTGTAAAAAAAATAAAATACCTGTAGTAGTCAGCATGGGCGGCGGATACCCTGAAAAACTTACAGACCTCATAGACGCCCACGCCAATACTTACAGAGCCGCTGCAAAAACTTTTTTCTAAAAAATCACAGACTTTAGTATATTCGGGCATTAAAGCTAACAACCGGCAAATGAAAAAATCTTTTGCAGAAATCATACTTCCACTCGCGCTTAAGGGAACTTTTACCTATAGCATTCCCGACGATTTATTAGATATTGTAAAACCAGGTTGTAGAGTTGAAGTGCAGTTTGGAAGGAGTAGGTTTTACTCGGGTATAGTTGCTTCTATCCATCAAAAACCCAGACAGGACATTAAAGTCAAGGAGATTATAGATATCATAGATGAAAAACCCTTAATTGACGAAGTACATCTCAAGTTCTGGAATTGGGTTGCAGATTATTATGCCTGTAGTTTGGGTGAGGTAATGAGTGCTGCACTTCCATCGGCTCTAAAACTAAACAGTCAGACTCTCCTCGTTCGCGGATTTGCCATAGACGAGGAACACGAGGGCCTATCTGACGACGCCTTTATTTTGTGGGAAGCCCTGCAGCAACAGGATAGCATCAGTTTAGATATGGCCAGGACTATTGTAGGTAAAAAACAAATCACCAAGACCCTGGAATCGTTGATTTACAAGGGGATAGCGGAACTGCGCGAAGAATTAAAAGACAAATATCAGCCGGTTAAGTTAAGACATTTCCATCTCCTCGAGCCCTATAAAAGCAAGCCGGATCTGGCGTTTCCATTACTTGAAAAATCTGAACCACAGACTAATGCCTTTCTGGCTATACTGCAGAAAAAACAGGAATTTGTGCCCGCCAAAGAAATACTAGCTAATCCATTGATAAAGGAGCACGCCTTAAAGGGGCTGGAGAAAAAAGGAATAATACAATCTCAATACATTGAAGTCAGCAGAGTCAAGGAAGAAACAGACAGCTATGAAGGTGAGTTGGAACTGAGTCCCCAGCAACAATCAGCTTATGATAGTATTTATTCGGCATGGCAAACCCAAAATGTAGTTTTGTTACACGGTGTAACCGGTAGTGGGAAAACAATCATCTACAAAAAGCTGATCGATGATATTGTAAATGAGGGTGGACAAGTCCTTTATTTATTGCCGGAAATAGCACTTACGACACAAATCATAAAGAGGATAGAGAAAATGCTCAATCTACCTGTACAGGTTTATCATTCAAGGGAGAATATTCAGAAAAGAGTGGAAATCTGGAAGGGAGCAAAAGATAGAATTCCACTAATTCTGGGGGCAAGATCATCACTTTTCTTACCCTTTAGCAATCTAAAACTGATAATTGTTGATGAGGAGCACGACAATTCATTTAAGCAAAGAGATCCGGCACCGAGGTATAATGCAAGAGATGCCGCTCTTGTCCTTGCAAATATCATGAATTCCAGAGTTCTCTTAGGAACGGCTACACCCTCAATTGAAAGTTACTTCAATTTCAAAAACAATAAATACGGCTATGTTCAGCTCAACGAAAGATTTGGGTCTGTTGCCCTTCCCGAGGTGGAATTGGTTGATTTAAAAAAGGCGAGGAAACAAAAAAGCATGAAAGGGCCTTTTTCTTTTTACCTGCTGGAAGAAATGAGGAAAACATTAGATAGTAAGAGGCAAATTATACTTTTTCAAAACAGGAGAGGATTTGCACCGGCAATACAATGTGAAGTATGCAGTTGGACGATGGAATGCCGCCAATGCGATGTCTCTATGACATACCACAAAAAGCTAAATGAAATGAAGTGCCATTATTGCTCTTTAACAAGTAGTTTGCCGAAAGAGTGTCCGGCCTGCAGTTCTAGCCGTTTGAAATTAATGGGATTTGGAACTGAAAAAATTGAAGAAGAGTTACAAATCCTTTTACCGGAAGTCCGTATAGGAAGAATTGATTCAGATAATGCAAGGAGTAAAAAAAGATTAGAAAAGATTATCTATGAATTTGAAACCGGGGAATTAGACGTAATTATTGGAACCCAGATGATCACTAAAGGGCTTGATTTTAATAATGTGGGATTGGTGGGAGTTATCAATGCGGATCAAACTTTGAACTTTCCAGATTTTCGGTCTGCAGAAAGGGCGTACCAGTTAATGAGTCAGGTAGCAGGCAGGGCAGGAAGAAAAGAGAAAGGCGGTAAAGTAATTATACAAACTGCACAGACAGAACATCCCATATTTAAGGATATCATGAAGTCTGACTTCAAGTCATTTTATTACCGGGAAATAAGAGAACGGGCAAAATATCGTTACCCACCCATCCACAGAAATATAACGCTGGAGATAAGTCATAAAGACTTAAACACACTTTGGCGAGCAGCAGGCCTTCTGTCTAATCAATTTCAGAAAAAATACGGAAACAGAGTACTTGGACCGGCGGAACCAATGGTAGCAAGGGTAAAAAATCACTTTTTACTGGAGTTTATGTTTAAACCTGAAAAACAAAGCAAATTGTTAAAACAATTAAAGGAACACATACACGCCCTAATGGACACCTTAGCCGGTCAAAAGGAATTCAGAGGACTGCGGTATAAAATTGATGTCGATCCATATTAAATAAATTAGTACGATTCTATCTCGGCTGAACAAAAAATCATACTGAAACTTAAATCCTAAATAAAGTATTTGTTATTTTTGCATCGCTTCCGAATAGGGGGATTAGCTCAGCTGGCTAGAGCGCTACGCTGGCAGCGTAGAGGCCACCGGTTCGAATCCGGTATCCTCCACTGATAGGGGGTGACTTCATGTCATCCCCTTTCTTTTTGAATCAATCTTGCTTGATACACTGTTACACTTATATGAAAATACTTATCCAAAAAATAGACAGCAATGTCCAATCTACTATAAAGTGTTTTCTTTATAATACCTCCCAGTATCAATTCTCTACTGACATCATTATAGAAGGGTTTTCATCAAGTGTAATCTACGAAAAAACAACTTTTATAAAGTCGGGAGAACTTAGAGAGGTTTTCAGGTCCTTTTTCCATCAAATGGATCACTATCCGATTATACACTACACTGCAACCCCCTACTCTACTTTGGGTCCTGAAAAAGCCATAAAGGGGACAATCAAATTAAAAGCAAAAGATTTTATTAAAAAAAGTTTGTTTGTCGATGCTATAAATGATAATGCGGTCTCTTTTGAAATAGCGGCAAATGAAGAGTTCACCGGTAAAAGTAAATCTGGATTAGCTTACCAATTAAAAAATAAAAGGAAAGCAGAATTTAAAAAGGTAAAACTGTTCAACACTGAAGAATTGGTTAAATTCAATCCAACAATTGATTTGCATTTACACAATCTAGTTGAGGATGTATCAAAAGTAAAAAGCGGTATGGCACTGCTCATTCAACTCGCTGCATTTGAGAAACATTTAGAAAAAGCGATTCAATTGGGTGTTGAAAGGATTTTTGTTATCCATGGAGTGGGTGAAGGAAAATTGAGAAAAGCAGTAATTAATAGCGCAGAAAACCATCCTATGGTAAAGGAAGTAATAAATGAATATCACCCAAAGTTCGGATTTGGGGCTACGGAGATATTAATCTAACATCTTTATGCGTCGGGTCCACATCCCAAATATTTCCACTCACTTCTTTTGGCTGAGATCGATTAATCTGGCTTACATAATTAACTGACATTCAATAACTAAATTTAGAGCAAAAAGTCAAACACTGACTTTACATCAAATATTCTTAAAGAATTTTCAGATTGGTGAAATTCTCTAAGAATTCCTCCCTACACTTCATTCCTTTATTTCATAGCAGGCTATGTCATCAAAAAATAGCTTCATCCTTTAGTTTTCTACTTGTTCCCCATTTAACTTATCCATCTCCAATCCCAACCTAGTGGGTTGGATCAATGGGAAAGAATCATACTACACAATAATAATTACGATCAGAATCTTAACTTAAGTTCCTATAAACAGCAATGTAGATGCTACGGATTGAACTTTAGTGCCCCATATTCGCCATAAATTTTTAG
>SLKL01000124.1 GCA_007134625.1 Saprospiraceae bacterium | reverse complement strand
AAGATAATGGGGATAGCAATAATAATAGGAATGGGAGCGAACGAGAATGATTGGACCTATTAGAATTGTAAATTTATGTGGAAAATTAAAAATTATCTTTAACTTAAAAAGTTGACTTACTTAGTATTAACATTAGGTTCTAATAAAGAGCGAACATAATACATTGAAATCGCTCCCTTTCCTTTGGTTTCTATTTTTCCTCTGTAGCTACATTCAAAACTGTTCTTCACAAGTTGGTAAGTGTCTTCTGATATATTTACTTTACCCGGTTCGCAATTGGTTTCAAGCCTATTGGCAGTGTTTACTGTGTCACCCCATATGTCGTATTGAAACTTTTTAGTTCCAACTATCCCGGCAACTACAGGACCAGAGTGAATCCCTATACGTATCTCAAAAAATGGTTCATTTTTTGCCTTTTGGGTATTTTGTTGGGTCCTTACAAAATTTTGCATCTCTAAAGCAGCATTTACAGCATGCAAGGCGTGGTCATCTCTTTCCTCGGGTAAACCACTTACTGCCATATAACAATCGCCAATCGTCTTGATTTTTTCGACCTTGTACTTTTCCATTATTTGATCAAAAGCGGTAAAGTAAACATTGATTTCTTTCAATAGTTGCTCAGGGCTGAGTTTTTCGGAAATCTTAGTAAAGCCTTTAATATCTGCAAAAATGACACTAACTGATTCATATTTTTTTGGTTGAGACTTACCGGTCGTCTTTAATTCTTTTGCAATTGCCGCTGGAAGAATATTAAGTAATAATTCATCACTTCTTTTTTTGCCTCTGAGAATAACGACGATTAATAATCCAAGTAAAAACAAAATTCCAACCACTGCAAACAAACCGGTACGTTGCCTGTTTATTCGCTCCTGTTGAAGTTGTCTCTCACTTTCAAATCTCAAACTGTCAGCCTGACTAATTTGCTCAAATGCATAATTCAGTTCTAGCTTTGTTATCTCTTGAACAGCCTGAGTTCCTAAAATACTATCTTTAAGTAGGATATACTTCTTATAAGCTTTTAGTGCTTTCGGATAATTTTCTAGATAAGAGTATGATTCGTAAAGTACATAGCAGCATTTTTTACCACTGGATAATGAGTGTAATCCATGCCTACTAAAACACAAGTCTTTACATTTATCAATTGTTTCTTCATATCTTTCTAACATTGAAAGAATGTGACCAATTTCCGCAGTTACAATTTCAATATTTATGAATGATGTTTCAGAGCTTGATTTGAACATCATTAAGCTTTCTATTTTTACTGTTAAAGCCCCCTCCAGTTCACCTTGATCTCTAAGGGTACCCCCAATAAGGTTTAGCGTCACACCAATTCCTGTGGTGTCATCTAAAGCTTCCCAAATTCCCTGTCCTAAATGGAAATAATATAAAGCTGAGTCTAAGTAATTTAACCGATTAAAGACGACTCCGAGGTTATTATAAGCAACTCCAAGTTTATGAAGATCTGAGCCCGCTTCGCGTATTTTTAGATTTTGCTTGTAATTTTCTTTAGCTTGTTGGTAATTACTTAAAGAGAAGTGTATTGCTCCAATATTATTCAGACACTCCGCTATTCCCTCCTCATCCTCTAACTCGCGATAAATCGTCAAAGCTGTTTGCAAACTCGACAGTGCTTCAGGAAATTTATATTCGTAAATTCCCAATACACCCAACTTATTGAATAATTCTGCTACCTGTTGCTGGTTTACTTTTTCATTAATCAGGCTAATGGCCTGGTTCAATTCTTCCCGTGCTGCAGTATAGTCACCCTGAATTCTAAGACTACGCGCATTTTCTTTCAATTCCAATATCTCAGAGCTAAGGTCATTGCCCTGAGCGTAGGTAATACTAATGCCCGAGATAAAAAAGATAAACCCGAATGTCAGTAACAGACGTATTAGTTTGTTCTCTTGAAAAGGCAATCGGTCAGGCATATCTTCAAGCTTAGAGACAATTTGCTCAAATATAATACACTACAATTACTATTCCAAAAAAATGATTTTAGTAGCATTACTTTAATGCACCAATCATTTATTTTAAAATTGAATGGCTCTGATCTAAAATAATGTGGAGGTTAAATTTTACGAGTAGGATTTAATGACGACTAGAAAAACTAAAAAATTGTGGGATAGATCAAAATATTCAGTATTGGGTAGTGAAACCTAAGAGGTACTTTAAGACCTCTCAGGTTTTTAGTGAGAAGTGATGAGTTCTGATCTACCTTCATTAGAACTCCAAAAGCCAAGCGGGCTGGGCAACCTATAGGGTTTCAAAAACCCTGTAGGTTTGCAGCACAAGCATAATTTGAAGCCACAAAAGTTTATATCATAGCCAATTGAATCAAGCCCAAACCTACCCGAAAGTAAAAACTTAAGCTCCATAAGGCTAATACCAAAAAAAGACCGGAACAAATCCGGCCTTTTTAATTTTTTCTCTGAATACTTCTTTACTGAACTATCTTCACTCCTGTTGCCATAAACTTCAATTGTTCTCTTGGTTCAGTGATAGAGGCGATGTAATCTTCAGATTCTCCCGCATCTTCCGCGTAGTGTTGAAGGTCTGCTACACTTGTAACATCTCGGTAAGCGTAGCCGTCGATAATGATATTTCCGGTCAACTCAAGAGGCACAAAAAAGGAATAATCGTGGAATTGTACAAAAAGCGGTTCACTTTCAGTGCCATCCGGGGATTCAACATTCATCCAGCATCCTTTTTTCTGGCACACATCAATAACTGATGCCATCAATTTAGCTGGAACAGAATCTTTTTCGTGAAGCATTCCTATGACTTCATCATAGCTCATAATACCTTCTGCATCAATTTTTTCTCCAAAGTGAATTCCATCATGCTCTGTTGCTTCTGAGTAGTCCATGTCTTTTTCATCAGCATAGTCTGAAGTAGCTTCATTGCCACATGCGATAAAAAAGGCGGCAAAAAGGGGAAGTAGGAATAAATATTTCATTTGTCTTGTTTTTAATAAGTGAGTCCGCTCCGAAAACCCCTTTCTATTACAAATTGCTGCAAAATCCAATATCTTCGTCATCAGGAAAAATCTTTCCTCAACGTAGCTATGGCTACGCCTGCGGAATATTTTACCTTCTTTCTCGATCTTGGGTTTTTCGCTCATTTTCATGACGAAAAGGGTTTTCGGAGTGGACTCATAAGTAATTTTTTGCAAAGGTAGTGATTATTGTTTGATTTGGGTGTGCTATATACTTTTGATCCTTGATTTTTTCACATTTGGTAAAGATTAATAAAACCGGCTAATAAACTCTTCTCAATGCTGACATATTTAGATGCTCTTTTTCATGAAGCTGTGAATACTAATCCGGAACTGAGCTCTATGTCAAACTTTAGAATTAATTTTTTTACCTAAAAATAAAATATCCAAATACTTTAATTCATTTCGAAGATAAACCTTTTTAAAGTAGGTAGTAGTGCTCATGACACCTAATTGAGAAAGCCTTTGTGAATACAAGATGGGAAGATATATAAGTCCAAAAACAAAAATGGAGATCACTATAAAGAGTGAGCTCACATAGCTATACGTCACCAAGAATACCAATAATGGTGGAGGGATTATAATTAAAAAATAAAAAACGAATATGAACCTTAGCATTTTTCTATTTTTTTGAGGCATTAGCTATATCAAAATGTAAATCACTAATAGAATCACTAAACACTGAAATCCCATACTTCTCAAGTATTTCTATAAATGCTCATTTTGAAAGCCCAACAATTTGCGCCGCCTGCCCAGATGAAAGCTTAGTGTCTTCATAGAGTTTAGCAGTAATTATCATTGAAAAATCGTAATCGTTCAAATTAATATCATCCGGTATTTTTATTTGAATTGTTCTCATGATGAAATATTTCCCAAAATTACAAAATGAATAGGCTATGATATAAACGAATGTTCGAATAATTTATTCCGAAATTAATCTGGCAATAAATTGAAAATCTGTCTTAGTAGATTATTAATCAGATTTTTTATTTAAAATAATGATACTAATAGATGTTTATGACCCTGTATGTAGTTTCTAAAAGGTAGTTCCTATGATTTCCCTCCATAAACACTTAAGCTGCTCACAAAAAGAAATTCGGACCTTCTTGATTTTTTTGAGGATCCATTCAAAGTTGTAGACGATAAGAGCCACTTACTTGTCTGAGTTTTAACAATTCTTATAAACTTGCAGTTCAAAGCCAGGAATTTATTATTTTTCAAACTATATGGCACTCACCCCAACGGACATGAGTCAGCAAAAGAATTGGTAAAGCGAGTTTAAGTGGGGCCGGCTACAGCTTTGCTAAATGGATCAAAAAAAGCGAGTAGTCCTAGAGCTTTTTTGTTTCTTTTTTGGGGCGATGCCAAAAAAGAAAAATGAGCACGTATTTTCCAAGAAGGTAGAAAAGATCTTGCAATACCAATAATCCCTTAAGTTTTGTGTGTTGAATTGCAATATATCTTAAGCCCTCATAAGTTTTAGTGTAGTGGTAGGATGATAATTTTTGCCTGCCTAGTTCGATGCAATAGCTTTATAAGGTATTTAAGTCCCGTCCCGTCCACGAGACGATATTGGTCTTCAGCATGAGTAAACAATGAATTCACAAAGCTTAAAATTATAACCATTTGTTAGAATGCTTATCAAGTATCTAAGGTGGTTATATACTTACAAAACCGGATTGGAAATAGTTCCTTTTTTAAAATCTCACTAAACATTCAATACGACCTACTCATATTCTCCGGTATAGCGAGTATAAAGTCAGCAAAACCCTGATTTTCATCGTCCCATTCACTTGCATCACCTACGAGAATTGATCCGATATTCAGTATGTTTAATTCTGGACGCATTCTTTTTAAATACCAGATAATACCTTCGTCATATTTGGTGTGGAATGTACCGTTGATATGATAAAAAACCTGGTCTTCATTCAAGTTTTTATTGATGAAGTGCGCCATGGTTACATCCTTTATGGCTTGTGCATAGACGAAGTTTTTAGCCCTTTCACCATGTGCCATCTCCATCATCATTTGGTAAGACCTCAACTCAAAATCCACTTCAAAGGGAATATCAGCCATGTAGGAAAATGCCTCTTCAGACAGTTGATCCAATGCATCCACTCCCTGCCTAAATACCAAATTAGCATATCTCCTTGGAACATTGGTTGCAACAAATGGGATGCCGTTACTTTTAGCGAATTCAACCATCCGCTTGTAATCAGTTTTATAGTTATTCCAAAATCTGGCTTCGTTCTCAAAATTATTTTGACTGACTATATCTGCGAAATATTCATCGATTTTCATTTGATCATCCGCTTCAAAAAATTCCCCACCAAAGACCAAACGCTCACCAAATTCATTAAATAAATCCGTTAGCAATTCATATTGGAGCCAATGACAAATGGGATTATCGTGGAATTCACCGAAAAAGATAACATCCGCTTCAGCTGCACTTTTCAGTAACTCACCATATTCCACAGAATTACCATCGGTATCGAACAACTGATAAGCAGCCTTATGCTGAGCATCCATAATCTGAATATTAAGAGAAAAAATGATCAAACAACTTATAAAAAATGAAAATCTAAAAATCATGGTATGAATTTTGTTTTTGCAAAGGTAACAAATCACTTTTTACCAAGAGTCTTGATCTATGGTAATAAATGCTTATTGCTTTGAACATAAGGCATAAGATTAGAAGCAGCTTAGAAAAAATAAATGTAATTTTGCAAAAAAACCGGGAGGGTTTAAAATGTCTGATCAAATCAAACACGAATGTGGTTTAGCCTTTATCAGGTTGTTGAAACCACTTTCTTACTATAAGGAAAAATATGGCTCAGCACTTTTTGGGCTGGATAAAATGCAGTTGTTACTTCAAAAACAACGCAACCGGGGTCAGGATGGTGCCGGAATCGCTACCATAAAACTGGATTTGCCACCCGGTTACAGATATATTTCAAGAAAGCGCAGCAATAGCCCCAACTACCTCAAGGATCTTTTTGCTGAGGTTTACAGTCGTTTTGATGATGTAACTGAAGAGCAGTTTGATGATCCGGAATGGTTGAAACTCAATAAACCCTATGTTGGTGAATTATACCTCGGACACCTCAGGTATGGGACGCACGGCAGCAATTCTATTGAGACCGTACATCCTTTTTTGCGACAGAACAACTGGATGACACGAAACCTTGTTCTTGCGGGTAATTTCAATCTCACCAATGTGGATGAACTCTTTAGCGAGTTGGTGGAGTTGGGGCAGTTCCCAAAAGAAATGTCTGATACGGTTACTGTTTTAGAGAAATTGGGACATTTTCTGGATGATGAGGTGGAAAGACTCTATACCTGGTTTAAACCCGATGGGCACACCAATCAGGAGATCAATAATTTAATATTTGAGCATCTCGATATTCAACGGATGTTGAAAAGGGCTTGCAGAAAGTTTGACGGAGGCTATGTAATGGGGGGGATGATTGGTCATGGAGATGCATTTATTCTCAGGGATCCGAATGGCATCAGGCCTGCATATTATTATCAGGATGATGAAGTGGTGGTTGCTGCCTCAGAAAGGCCTACCATTCAGACTGCAATGAATGTACGATATCATCAGGTACAAGAAATTAAACCCGGTCACGCTCTTATTGTAAAGCGCAATGGAAAGGTTACTGAGGAGCAATTTATTGACTTACAACCCAGGATGGCCTGTTCTTTTGAGCGAATCTATTTCTCCAGAGGGACAGACAGGAGTATTTATCTCGAGCGGAAAAAATTGGGTGAGTTGCTGACAGAAAAGGCACTCAAAGCCATAGATTACGATGTTGAAAATACAGTTTGGTCCTCCATTCCAAATACCGCAGAAACTGCCTTTTACGGTCTGATTGACGGCTTGGAAAAATATCTCAACAAACAGAAAATAGATGCTATCAGTTCGCTCGAAAAACCGGGTGACAAAAAGGAAATCAATAAAATTCTGTCGGTACGGCCCCGGGTTGAAAAGATTATTGTGAAGGATGCAAAAATGAGAACATTCATAGCTGACGAGTTGGTCAGGGGGGATATGGTTTCTCATGTCTATGACGTAACCTATGGGATTGTCAAAAATTATAAAGACAAATTGGTTTTGTTGGATGATTCCATTGTTAGGGGAACCACTCTGAGGGATAGTATTATTCGGATTGCCAACCGACTGAAGCCTTCTATGATAGTTGTTATTTCATCGGCTCCTCAAATCAGATATCCTGATTGTTACGGTATAGATATGTCTCAGATGGGCAAATTTGTTGCCTTTAGAGCAATGGTGGAACTCTTAAAAGAAAACGGAAAGGAGCATTTAATGGAAGAGGCCTACGATAGATGTGTTCAGCAAAAAGATTTACCCAAAGCTGAAATAAAAAATGAGTTGGTATCTCTTTACGATCAGTTTTCAGATGAGGAAATATCGGACAAAATTGCTAAATTACTCACGCCACCTGAGATAGAGATTCCAATAAAAGTAATTTACCAATCAGTAACCGACCTTCATAAAGCATGCCCGGAAAACAAGGGGGATTGGTATTTTACCGGCAATTACCCAACGCCGGGTGGTAATGCCGTTGCCAATCGTGCATTTATGAATTATATGGAAAAGAAGGATGTAAGGGCGTATTAGGAAAGTATTGTAAAACTTAAATGACTATTTGTTGGAATTGACTAGATGTTTAAAGATTTCTGATTTTAAAGGTTAGAATAGGTGAACTATTAACCGAATGGTTGGATATCTTAAATCATAAATTGAACACCGAACACCGATTAACGATTTATGATTTCAGAAGTTTTATTGGTTTAGAACTACACCTATAAATCACATCTAAATTGAAAAATATGAACTTCTCAAATCGAGTATCGATGATTTTTGCTTGTCTCGTCCTTAGACATAGACTTGTCTCGTCCTCAGACGCAGGCCTGTCCCGTCACCTTTAATTCTTAAAATGACTAGATTACTAGTGCTCTGCCCAGATAAATATTGCAATTAAAATATGTGTTTGATAGCCAATTTCTTATTTTCTAAATGACACAAATGTAATAGCGATTTAGTCAAAATAAAATAGCAGCAAATCCATTTTTTACCACATATACTATTTATCAAGCCGTAGGCATGACAATAGAAACATAGTTTTCACATAGTTTCAAATCAGCAGTTAAAACTTTATGTGTTCTATGTGTCCTATGATCCTATGTGGTTCATTATACTTTTT
>SLKL01000062.1 GCA_007134625.1 Saprospiraceae bacterium | reverse complement strand
GTTTTGGAAAGGTTTAATTTGATTTTTTGTCATGTACTAAGAAGTCAATTTTCTATGATGCTGTTGTGATAAGGCCAGTTTTGAGGTCTAAGATATACTTCTCAAGTTCAAAATTGGGCTTCAATGATCAGTTCTTAGGTAAATTAAACCTCCACCTCATTCCATCTCCACATAAAAAATTATCTTTACCCGATGTTTTTTATGGGAAGAGAACTGATCCCTATTTTGCAAAAAAAAATTCGTATGAACTCAAACAATCAAATATCCTGGAAAAACGGCAGGGAGTGGTTACGACAATTGGTATTACTTCACAGTGCGATGACCATCATGACCGTGATTATTTCTTTTATGATTTTTTTCATTTCTGATTTTGTCGCAGGTGGATATGAGAGCAGCCCTATTCCCGCGAGCGGAACTGTTGGAACTGTAATTGCATTTCTTGGGCTTTTAGTTTCTAATTTTATATATCGCAGCAAACTTCCCGGAATTCAAAAATTAAGTGGTCTTGACAACAAACTTCTTTATTTCAGAGGTACAAGTATAACAACATACGCCATACTCGAATTTGCCTGCCTGATGAATTTTATCATAGCCTTTTTATCGGGAAACATCTACAATATTTACATAGGATTAATCATGGTTGTATTTCTGTACTTAAAAAGACCGGTTAAGGACAAAATCCTCAAAGATATGAGGCTGAGTAAGGAGGAAATCGAGGAATTTGAACGGGGTTAAAACAGCTTTATTGAAAATCAGCTATGGGAGATTTCGTCAATAGTCAATCAACAGTTCTTTCGAGAAAAAAAGTCATTCTTCTTGTTGTATTCCTGCTGATATTAATTGCTGATCAAAGTCTAAAGGTATGGGTAAAACTGAACTTTCATATTGGGGAGCATCACCCTATTTTAGGTTTGGAATGGGCATTTCTCAAATTTGTAGAAAATGAGGGAGCTGCTTTTGGTTTTCTATTGGGTGGTGAAGCAGGAAAAGTAGTGCTTACTATTATCAGGTTGATTGCGACCGTTTTTATAGCCTGGGTGCTGTATAAATTTATCAAAGAGAAAAAAGATTACCGCATTCAGTTTTTTCTGACTTTGGTGCTTGCGGGAGCAATGGGAAATCTGATAGACAGTATGTTTTATGGGGTGCTTTTTTCAGGCAGTCCTTTTCACGGAGGGATAGCAGAGTGGTTGCCGCCGGACGGGGGATATGCCCCCTTATTCATGGGGAAAGTAGTAGATATGTTTTACCTTCCACTGTTTGAAATCCAAATCCCAGGTTGGATTCCCTTTATTGGGGAAAGCAGTTTTAAATTTATTCAAGCGGTATTTAATCTGGCGGATATGGCTATAGTCACGGGTTTAGCAGGCTTACTTGTTCTTTATCGAAAATGGTAAGTTTACTCAAGAAAAAAATGAAAAGTTAAGGATTTATTTTGTTTTTTGTAGTTTTGTTAATGACTTTACCCAAAATTCAATAACTTTACGCAAAATCTCATTACTATGAACAACAAATTTCACATCATTACTGCAATTTTTCTCAGCGTAATTCTATTCAGTTTTTTCAGCAATCCAATAGAGGGGCATGCCGGACCACTGAGTGATCAACTTTTTACGTTGGCTGATTCCAATGATTGTATTACATCAGGAGGCTTCTATTTTAATCAAAATCCCGTAAATTGCTCGGTCTCAAGTCTGGAAAACCTATGTTTTGATCTGCCTGAATCTACACATCAAGATGTCCTGAGCGTTTGTGATACCACAATTGAACTTACTAACCCGCTTTGGTATAATTTTATCGCAGGGGACAGCCTGTTTCATATTCTCGCTGAAATCGATAATTGTGCTCAGGGAAATGGACTTAAAGTGGCTGTGTTTGAACTGGATTGTGCTCAGCATTTTGAATCCGGTTCAGAGGGAGTCCTCCCCGATGGTTCATTTTTACTAACCGATTGTAGTTGGTTGCTCAATCCTCAGGTTGGGGAATTGGAAATAGAGTTAGACCTAGTCGTTGGAAAAGCATATGGACTAATGATAGATGGTTGGGAAGGTGATCGTTGTCAATTTGAGGTGACGGAAGTTATTAGGGCCGGAGATGCACCTGAGTTGGACGATGATTTAGGGGAAATTTCATATGATGAGGTTTTAGGACCTCCAACATGTGTTATTGATGAGACTGTAATTTTTTTCATTGAGAACAAGATTCCGGGTGCATGTACATATGTTTGGACCAAAGAAGATTTAAATTCCGGGGAATTTGAAATCATTCAAAATAGCGATCTTATTGAGGTATCCATACATTTTAATGATTATGGGCATTATAATTTTTGTGTTGCTGCTTCGAACATTTGTGATACTACTGATTTTGTTTGTATAGAAATTCAAATTCTTTCCCCGGATCCATTTTTTACTGTGGACACTATTTGCAAAAGGACTGAATGCAATTGGATTGGACCTTTTGGAGAAGTTCTTTTAAATATTCCTCCAAGTGATAGTGTCGGCGATTTTCAATTTGATACTATTGCTGTAAACCAAGAGGGCTGCGAGGTGGAGTCTTTTCTAAATCTCCATATTATTGATGATAACATCGATGACAAAACCCCAATCTCTGCGGTAATTTGTCTGGGGCAAGGATATCAAATGCCTGATGGTCAAATATTTACAGCGACCGGCTTTTATGGCGAAGACAACAGTATATTTATCACTCAATCATCAGAACCCGGAGCAACTTATCAATGTGATAGCTTTTTTACTCTTGATTTAATAGTTTTGGATATATTGATGTTTTGGGATGACCCTGTCTGTGTCAATAATCAGATTTTCATTTTCCCGGATACTATTATTTCTTATAATCCTTTTTTACTACCTGGTTTTGGTGGCGAAGAATTAGGTTGGCAATTAATTCGAGCAAGTGATGGTACTACCATAAGCTCAAAAGCTATAGGCCCGCTTGATAGTTTGGATGGTTTCTTTACTTTAGATAAAGATCTTCATTTTACTCAGGATATTGAAACTTTTGAATGGCATGTACAAATGACTTTTAACGGAGAACCAGAAGAAACTTGTCAATATATAGCCGGTTTTATCCGAATTGATTTTAATGATTTTAGACCAAATATTCCATTTGTACAGGGACCCACAATTGCCGAAGTTGACACTGAGATCTCTTTTGAGATAACCAATGCTCCGCAAGATAGCATACCGACTATTTTATACCACTGGGAGATAAGTGCTGACAGCAACGATTACACCATAATAAATGGGAGTCCCGGAAGTGTATTGGATATCGTTTTCCACAGTGTAGGTGAGTACGAAATATGCGTAACAGGAACTAATGAATGTGGCGAAGGCGAGCCTCATTGTTTTACTGTGGTAATCGATACCGATGTTTCAACTGGTGAATTATTGACGGAACAAAAAGAGGTAAACGTTTTCCCCAATCCGGTTGAGGAGTATTTGATCATCCAATCCAAAGACCTGAAAGGAGAGATAGATATCACCATATTTGATTCAGCAGGAAAATTGGTTAAATTTAACTCTATTCAGCACGATCACCAAAGTCACCTTGATGTGAGTGGACTAAGTGCCGGGATTTATTTTATCCGGATTCATCAGGGTGGAGAGGTG
The DNA here is from genome assembly GCA_007134625.1 of Saprospiraceae bacterium. Lineage (GTDB taxonomy): Bacteria > Bacteroidota > Bacteroidia > Chitinophagales > Saprospiraceae > PWJY01. Next base: position 4,616 of record SLKL01000062.1, on the reverse strand, counting down.
TTAAAGAAGCAGTTTGTTAAAAAGTGATTTATTTTTGATAATGGATAATTGATAATGGATAATTGACAATGGTTGGAAGAGGGAAGTAGGAAGATGGAAGTGGAATTTCATCCTGATATCAGCGACATCACTTTTTGAGGTATTGAAAATAATTCTGATTCTGTACTGGAGTTCATAGGGGGTTTATTGCTATTGCAAAAGGTATAGCAGGTTACTTGTGCTTTGTCAAAAATGGTAAGTTTTCTCAAGAAAAAATGAAAAGTTAAAGGCTTGTTTTATTTTTTATAGTTTTATTAATAACTTTACCCAAAATCTACCGGCTTATGAACAGTAAATTCTACCTCATCACTGCAATTTTTCTTAGCGTAATTCTATTCAGCTTTTTCAGTAGTCCTCCCGATGGACGTACCGGAGCACCCGGGGAATCGACCTGTGCCTCTTGTCATGGAGGTGGCAACCCACTTGGCTTGGATGGAGATATTGAAATAGATGGCTTAGATCCTTTAATTACTCCAGGAGCAACATATACAGTAACTGTCAGGCTTACCAATCCCAATGGACTTGCAGAGAGAGCCGGATTTCAGATAGTTGCATTGGACGAAAATGATGACAACATTGGAGAATTGAGTAACCCATCGCCAAGTTCAACCATATCTTCTCAATTAGGTAGAACTTATTTTAAGCATAACCCGGGCTTAAATTTTCCAGTTGACAATGAAGTAGAGTGGACTGTGGATTGGACAGCACCTGCTATGCCCAATTCATCTACGGTAACTTTCTATGGTGCTGGAAATATTGCAGACGGCAATGGTGCTAGCAGTAATGATTTCATAGTTACTACAGTGTTGGAGCTTGATTTTGAACCTATGGTAGATCCATTGGAGATAATGATTATTTCAAGTACTGATGTAAGTTGCTTTGGAGGTTTTGACGGAACGGCTGAAGCAGAGGCAAGCGGGGGCGAAGGTAGTTATACTTTTAGCTGGTCAAACGGAGAAAGTGGCCCCATTGCCACTCAATTAAATGCCGGCATCCATGAAGTGACAGTCACTGATGATGCCGGAAGCAGTGCTTCTACGACAGTTGAAATCAGTGAACCTGATCAGATCGAAATTCAGCTATCAAACCAAATAAATGTAAGTTGTTTTGCAGCTGCAGACGGATCTATAAGTGTAAGTGCCTCGGGAGGCACAGGACAGTTTTCCTTCAATTGGTCAAATGGTGAGAGTGGTGAAAGTATTTTCAATCTGAGTTCAGGAAATTATTCTGTAACCGTTACTGATGAAAATAGCTGTACCGCCACTGCCTCGTATTTTGTCAGCGAACCCGATCCCATATTTATTAATGAGTTCAAACAGGATGTATCTTGTCACGGAGAAGAGGATGGAGAAATAAGTTTGATTATTGATGGTGGAACGCCGCCCTATCAGGTCAATTGGTCGAGTGGGGATTTTGGAGTGAGTTTGAGTGATTTAGCTGCCGGAGACTATTTTTATACCCTAACTGATGCAAATGATTGTGAGGAAGTAGGTGCTATAACCATTGAAGAGCCTGACGATATTGTATTGACCACTAGTTTTGTAAACCCATCCTGCCCGGGATGTGAGGACGGGTCTGCTACTGTTGTTGCAGAAGGTGGTGTAGGTGGTTTCTCCTATTCATGGGATACCGATCCTCCTCAGAATACTGCAACAGCAGATAATCTAGGAGGAGGAACTTACACAGTTGTCGTAACAGATGGAAATGGTTGTCAAAGGACTGCTATGGTAAGCTTGATAGAACCGGAAGATTGTATTACTTCAGGAGGCTTCTATTTTAACCAAAATCCTGTACATTGCACAGTTGAAAGCCTGGAAAATCTATGCTTTGATCTACCTGAATCTACACATCAGGACAGCCTGAGCATTTGTGATGCCAATATTGAAATTACTAATCCACTTTGGTATAATTTTACCGCAGGAGATAGCCTCTTTCACATTCTTGCTGAAATCGATGATTGTTCCAACGAGGATGGCGTGAGGGTTGCCCTATTTGAATTGCCATGTGCTATTATTTTTGACCAAAATGCACAGGGACTACTTCCTGATGAGCAGGAACTTCTTACATCCTGTGATTGGTTATTAAACCCACAATCAGGGGAGATAGAAATAGAAGTAGATGTAGTTCCCGGTAGAGTTTACGGTCTGATGGTAGATGGTTATGAAGGTGATCGCTGTAGGTTTGAGGTGACGGAAGTTTTAAGTGCAGATGATGCACCTGAATTGGACAGTTTCAATCTGGAAGAAATATTTATTGATTATGTTTTGAATGATACCATATGTATTGGCGCTCAGGGAGTGGAATTCTCTTATCATGGTTCAATTGAAGGAGCCTGTACCTACATCTGGACATTAGAAGACCATTCTGATGGTTCAATTGTTGAAATTGAAAGAACAACAGCCGGTGAAATTCCTATTATCTTGGATTTTCCGGAGGAAGGAGAATTCAGTGTTTGCGTGCAAGCTTCCAACCAATGTAGTTCAAGTGAACTGAATTGTATTTCGTTTCCGGTAGTTCCATTAGAGGATTTTCAGTTTATGGACACTATATGCCTAAGACAGGATTACACTTGGGTGGATGCCTTTGGGGAAGTAATTGGCACTATTCCGGGATTTGATGTTCCGGGTGAATATCAATTTGATACAATTTCCGTAAATGCATTTATGTGTGAAGTAGAGACAATCCTAAATCTGTATGTTATCCCTGATAACATCGACGACAAAACCCTGATATCGGCAGTAATTTGCTCGGGGGATGGTTTTCAAATGCCCGATGGTCAAATTTTTACCCAAACCGGATTTTACGGTGAAGACAACAGTATATTCATCACACAAGCTTCAGATCCCGGAGCAACTTACCAATGCGATAGCTTTTTTACTCTTGATTTAATAGTTTTAGATTTGGAGGTATTCTGGGACGAACCGGTTTGTATAGATAATGAGATTTTCATTATCCCGGATCAGAATGTGTCTCCTAATCCATGGATACAGCCCGGTTTTGGCGAAGAAGAAATAAGCTGGAAATGGATAAGGGTTAATCCATTTGCAGATCCTGATACCATTGAATCTGGGGATTTTCTTGTCCCAAATGACTCATTAAATGGTATTGTCATTGATATAGAGGAGTGGTTTAATGAAAGGGTTGAAATCTTTGAATGGCATGTACAGATGACTTTTGATGGTGAACCTGAAGAAGCTTGTCGATATATAGCTGGCTTTTTTCGATTTGATTTAAATGATTTAAAACCAAATTTACTGAATGTACAGGGAGACACAATCGCCGAAGTTGACACCGCAATCTCTTTTGAGATAACCAATGCTCCGCAAGATAGCATACCGATTATTATATACCACTGGGAGGTAAACGCTGACTCTGGCGACTATACCATCATTAATGGAAATCCGGGAAGTGTGTTGGATATTGTTTTCCACAGCATAGGTGAGTACGAAATTTGCGTAACAGCAACTAATGAATGTGGCGAAGGCGACCCTAATTGTTTTACTGTGGTGATTGATATGGACGTATCAGCCGGAGAATTGTTGAATGAGCAAAAAGAGGTAAACGTTTTCCCCAATCCGGTTGAGGAGTATTTGATCATCCAATCCAAAGACCTGAAAGGGGAGATAGATATTACCATATTTGATTCAGCAGGAAAATTGGTTAAATTCAACTCTATTCAGCACGATCAACAAAGTCATCTTGATGTGAGTGGACTAAGTGCCGGGATTTATTTTATCCGGATTCATCAGGGTGGAGAGGTGTTTAAAGAGCAGTTTGTTAAAAAGTGATTTCTATTTGATTTTAAGTTAATTCGGAGAACGAGTTTGATTTAATAAATTTGGTATGAATCATGGATTAAGGGGGAGATAAATGGAAAATCAAAATTGAAAATTGAAGGTTGAAAATTGAAAATGATGTTTTTGGAATTGATTCAAATAAAAATATCCTATGAAAAATGAACTTCACGTCTGGAAAAACGGAAAAGACTGGCTTAAGCAGCTTTTACTTATGCATACTGCTCTGACTGTAGGTGCATTGCTCATCATTATCGTGTTTTATTACATTAGCGACATGACTTTTGGGGGCTATGAAATTAGACCTGGTTTTCTGATAGAATTCATAGGGCTGTTTATAGCTATAGCCGGAGTGTTTTTTTCTCAGTTAATGTTCAAGAGAAGTTTGCCAAAGATTCGTGGTTTATCAACACTTGATGACAAACTCTTTGAATATAAAAAATCATCTATCCTGAGTTTTGCATTACTTGAAGGGGGGTGTCTGATAAATGCTGTGTTCGCCTATTCAACCGGAAATTTATTCAGCATCATGATTGCTTTAGCAGTCCTTGCAATTCTCTATCTGAAGCGACCTACGCAACAAAAAGTATTCACCGACCTGAAGCTAAGTGAGGAGGAGATTCGGGAGTTTCATGATTAATTGAAAATTGACCCTTCGACGCCGCTCAGGGTAAGTAACGGATAATGGTTGGAAGAGGGAAGTAGGAAGATGGAAGTGGGAAGACAAATTACACATTAAACCTTACACTTTAAACACGTTTTACAGTCAACATCCTGTCCCAT
>SLKL01000159.1 GCA_007134625.1 Saprospiraceae bacterium | reverse complement strand
GGCAACTCCAGGCAAACGATTTTTCCTCTTCTAGTGATCAGTATTATTTTGTTGTCCCCTGTATCAGGCACTTCTATTCCGACTACACTATCTCCCGCTATATCTGAGAGTTCAACAATATCGTGAAGAGTAAGGACACTGCCCGTCATCAAATCAACTAGACCCAGAGATCTACCGGATGTCATTGCTATGATAGGTAAATTATCCAGAGTTTGTTTAAGATCGCTACCAAACCTGAAATTTCTACTCCAGTTAGTTATCCCGTTATAAGAACTCATATTTCTTAAATTAGATCTGCTACCAATGCCTTGTACATACAATTCATCCAAGTGGATAAAAAAGGAAAGTCTATGATCATGTAACACGTTAAAGCCTCGACTCCAAACAAGTTTTCCACTATTACTTAGATCATAAGCCTCAATAAAATATGGATTGGCTCTTTTAAACATGGCTATTAATTCCCCGTTTTTTACAACATACGATCCACGATGCAAACTACTAGAGCCTAGCGGAAAGAATAAAACCTTTTCTGCGCTGCTGCCAACCACCGGCACTTCAACAATTACTAAATTTTCATCATTAAGAGAACCTGTTGAATAAGAAAAGTATAAGTGGGTTTCCTCAGTATTTAATACAGTATGAATCGTATTATTACTGTTGCGAATAACAAGATCGTCTGAATATAAAAGGTCAAGACTTTTGTTACTGATGTCATATTGATAAAGAAAGAATGAAAAGTTATATCTATCTCCCCATCCATTATTGGCTCGATGAGTAGAAAAAAAGATTTGACCTTCAATCATATAAAGATGGCTACACCCCCCCTCTACACCAGGGATTTCCTGCAAGGATAAGGTTTCAATTAACTCCCCTGTTGATTTGTCTAATATTACTATTTTATTACTACAATATTGATTACTTATAAAATAAACTTTATCATCGTAATAGTTAACGGTAAAATCAGGTGAAATGGATAATCCATTGGCAACTAGATCAACTGTCCAGAGTAGCTCACCACTCTCCGCTGACACAGCATTCAAAAAGTCAATTGAACGAATAAATATTACCCCATTTGTTAGTTGACTCGAAAAAACCTGTTCAACTGAGTCCAACTGGTTTTCCCAAACTTTTTCTACAACAGAAGAGGAATAAACCGGAAAATCATCAGATAGGTGAATAATGTCACCATCGGTTTTTTCACAGGAAATAAGCAAAAGGCAAAAAGCGAAACAATAAAGGGTAAGTTTTCTCATGATCATGCTATTTAAAATTGAACCTGACTCCAAAATTGATATACATCGCCCAGTAATCATTAGAAGAATCGTAACTCTCCACTCTAAATTTTGTCAATCTTCTACCTACCAATTCAGCAAAGGGACTAAATCTTCCGGTGTAATACATGTAATGAATCCCCACATCAATTCTTCCGTAATAATCACGATCTAATGAGCGGTACCTACCGTATTCAGTTAATTCATTGGTTGTGGGCTCTTGTTCAAGATTGAACTTAATTTCCTGATCATAATGAATTCGGTAAAAAACATTTCTTTCCATACCAAATCCAAAATAGGGCGACAAATGGTGATTATTTTGATTGAAAACAAGGTAATGAACATTAAAGCCTATACCCGCCAGGTAGTTTGATCCAGTTCTTTTTTCTTTGTGTTGTGTCCAGCCCAGAGAGTTTCGTTCCACATTGAATTGAGCGACAATACTGTATTGAGAATAAGAAAGGTAACCAAGAAGTTTAAATCGCTCCTCCTGCTTAAAGTACCTTAATTCTGCAGAGAGAAAAGTGCCGGGCTTAAGCTCGGTTTGGAAGTTTTCAACATTGCTGTCAAACTGACTGTTAAAGGCTTCCATATAATTTGACCGAGTATTCTTAGCAAACCAGGAAGCACCAACTCCTCCAGCCAATTCTAAACCTCTGATAGGTTTTTCCTGACCTTTTGCATCAATGGTTATAAAGTGGAATAAGAACGAAAAGATAAAAAATAGGGTTAGTTTTCTCATGACATTTTAATATATCGATCTGTAAATATACACTAAATTGTCAATAAGCAAAAAACCTTAAATTTTAGATAGATTAACCCATGCTAAAGATATACAGGTTTAAATCACACAAAAGTTTAATCTACCTAATCCTCAAGTATATTCTTATATATTACCCCATCCTTCATGATGATAACAAACTTTTCCTCCGGCTGAGCAATTATGGATAGGTTCTCTATGGGGTTTCCATCTACGAGCAAAAGGTCAGCCAGAGCGCCCTCCTTAACCACGCCTAATTCTCCCTGATATGGACTTCTCAAACCGGATAGCGCAAGTAATTGTGCATTGTCATGAGTTGCTATTTTGAGTACTTCAGCCGGGCTGTACCATTCATTGACCTTAATTAAGTATTCGTTTTGTAATTCCATTAAATTTGGCTCAAACAAAAAGTCTGTACCCCAGGCTACTTTTATACCCATTCTTTTTGCCATCTCCCAGACTTTGGGTTGATTTTCAATCACAGGGCGTCTTTTTTCTATTCTTTGGGGATCCATATCGGGTGTGGATTCAATTAATACTTGCATGCTGAGCCAAATATTGTTGCGCTTAATTTTTCTGAGAGATCTTCTGTCCAGCAGCTGCCCATGATCTATACACTTTACGCCGGCATCAATTGCTCTTTGAACAGCTCTTGGTGTGTATGCATGAACTGTTACATAAGTACCCCAATCCTCAGCTGCTTCAACAGCTGCCCGCATTTCATCAAATGTGTACTGCGTTACATCAACAGGGTCATAAGCCGAGGAAGTTCCGCCCCCCGCCATGAGTTTAATCTGACTTGCACCAAAGCGAAGGTTTTCTCTTGTTGCGGTCAAAACCTCATCTCGTCCATCAGCTATAAATGTAGCTCCAAATTCCTCTGCACGAGAAGGTTTCCCAAAAAATCTGCGGGATCGTTCATCCGGTGTTCTAAAGTCACCATGTCCGGAAGTCTGACTGATGGTTGCTCCTGATGGCCATATTCTTGGACCAGTCATTTTTCCTTTATCAATTGCTGCTTTAATGGGAAAAATAGGACCTCCTGCATCTCTCACTGCTGTGAATCCGCGCATAAGCATATTCTCTGCCTGCTCACTGACCCTACTCATTACAAACTCCTCCGTAAGTCCGGCCCACATCATTTCCATCATCGTCATAGAGCCAAATGCCAAATGTACATGAGCATCAATCAAGCCCGGCATTAGGGTTTTTCCATTGCCTTCAATTACAAGTGTATTTTCATCAACAGCGATTTCATTTCTGCTGATTTTTTGAATTAAGTTTCCCGATATTAATACATTGGAAGCGTGGGAAAGACTAGAGGACGTACCATCAAAAATTTTAACATTCTTAAATAATATTGCTGCATGTTCCTGGCTGTAGACAATTGTTCCGGAGAGCAAAAAGAAAAATAAAAAAGCAGAGTAAAAAAAGTGTCTCATAAGGTTCAAATATATAAGGTGAATTATTTTAAGCGTAAAAATAATTAATATTATAGATGTTATAGTTGTTTAACTTTTCCAGAGATATTCCACTACAGACCGCTCCACTCTGCCTACTAAAGGTGGATTCAATTTTGCTACCTGCACTTTAATCATCACCACATTTCCCCCCATGGATCTGATCCTTTCACATATTTCCTCAGCCAGAGATTCAAGTAGTTTTTTTCTTTCACCCATCATGACTTCTCTGCAAGCAACATATAAGTTTTCGTAATTGACCGTATTGGTCAATTGATCATTAACCTGACTAGAAAAGTCTGCAATGTCAACACAGATATCCACCGAAAATTCATTCCCCAAAATGGCTTCTTCTTCATAATATCCATGGTATCCAAAAAAGCGGGCATTTTCAATTTTTATACTTGGCATAATCTTTTATTTTTATTAGAATTCTTCCCTTTTATCATTAGACGAATCTTTTGAAATGGCACTATACCATTCAAACAAACGCAATATACCAAATAGTAGTGAAAGTCCAATCAGCAAATTCAGCCATGCTTTTTGTATTTCAAAATAGGCTTCACCATAAAATAACAGAAACAACCCAAGTCCCATGAAAACTATTGCTTTAAAAAGTTTGAAATGCACAGACCACTTCATCAGCTGTCAGTTTTGAAGGATAAAACGAATGGGTAAATTGTATCTCACCGCTACAGGAATGCCATTTTGCTCACCGGGTATCCATTTGGGCATCTTTTCAATTACCTCAACAGCTGCTTCATCACATCCCCCACCAATACCCCTGACCACCTGAATTTCATCAATACTACCATCCACATCCACTACGAATTGAACGTGCACCACACCCTGTATCCCGGCATTGGCAGCAACTGATGGGTAGCGAAGGTTTTCACCGATAAACCTGAACATTTCTCTTTCACCGCCCGGAAAACTGGGCCACTGCTCCACATAGGTCATTACCTTTCTTTCAGGCTCGGGTTCCGGTTCAGGCTCCGGCTCCGGTTCCGGTTCAGGCTCCGGAATCACATAATCCTGATAAATATCATCTGTACCCTCCTGTGTTATCACTGATGGAGCTGCAGTCTCAAGCTCCTCAACAGTAGGCGGCAAATCATCCTCTATTACTTCCTCATCCGGGCGTATTTCAGGAGCTACAAATCTCTTGGTAGCTACTTTAGGTGGTTCTTCCTGTGGTGGCGGTTTTGGCGGTTCTTCAGGTAAAACCGGAGGGGGTGAAATGAGTTCAGTGGTGGGTGTAAGGGTGACAGGTATTACCTCGGTTTGAGCTCTATCCTCTCCTCTCAACCAAAACAATAAAAGAGGTGAAAAATAGATGATAAAAACCAATACAAAGCCAATCAGCATTGAGAAAAGTAAGTACTTATTCAGCTTTTTTCTTAACTGAAAAGCGCCATACTCTTTGTTTTTGAATGAAAAGAGTAGTTCGTCAGGATGAGCTATTTCGGGTCGTTTACTCATTGATCTTCAGTGGTCAGGTTTTCAATTATATCTATTCCTGCCTCAGCCAGGATTTCCCGATCTATTTCAGAAAAATCATCAAGAGCATACCTGTTCACACCGAGGATATTCATTTCATCAAGTATATCGACCAGATTCCTGAAATTACTATCGGGATGGGGTTTAATCAAGACAACCGGCTCATCAATGGTCGGCAGCAGATTCTGTAATTTTTCACGTACACCCTCCTTGCCATAAGCTACTTCTGTTACGGTTTCTGCTGAAAGCCCCTGATACAGGTAGAGCTTTCCATCAGGAAGAGGTAGGATGCTGATGGCTCTTGACTCGCGAACTGGTTGCACGTCTGCGGGTCTGTCTTCATCTTTTGGTACAGGCATAACCACCTCCATGATTTTGGGTTTTACCATGGTCGTAGTCAACATAAAAAAGGTAAGCAACAAAAATGCAAGATCTACCATCGCATTCATGTCTGTGAATACCGTTTGTTTTCCGGCTTTCTGGATTTTTCTTCCCTCTTTAATGGGATTGCCGAACTCCTCGAACTGATCTATCTCACTCATACTGATCCCTTTTTTCTGTCACCAGATTAAATCTCAAAATGTTATTACTCGTCAGGGTTTTAATGACTTTATCAATGTATCGATATGGGGTTTCTTGATCTGCCTTAATAGCTACCCTCAAACCGGGCTGAACTGCCCTTGCTAATACCACCCAATCTGCCAATTCGTTATTATCACTTTCTGCGGGAATACCTGTCGGCTTTACTTTTATTCGCTCCGTACGCTCTTTACCCAGGTGCGGAATCAGCTCCTCAAAGGACATACCAAACCCGGGAAGTTCGCTAAAGGTATTGATTTTTGCATCCTCCAAAATCAGATCATAGCTCATCGCCATTCTTTTTATCCATTCAGGACGGCTTTCCCGGTTACTTAGATGGAGGTAAATTTTACCACCTTGATCTATAGTGATGGTCAGCATTCTTTGCTCGGGTATATCAACATCCACCGTTGCATAGGGCAATTGAACATAAGCTTGCTCCGGCACCTTAAAAGTGGTTGCCAATAGAAAAAAAGTGACCAAAAGGAAGGCCATATCCACCATGGGATTCATGTCCAGATGGGGAGATTTCAGCCTTCTGTTACCGGGTCTGTTCATTTTTTGAAATACTTGAGTTTCAGATTCTGGACAATGCTAAAACTGGCTTCGTCTATGGCGTAGGTAACCTTCTCGATTTGATTGGCAAAGTAATTGTAAAAAACAATGGTAACAGCTGCAGTACCAATTCCAAGGGCAGTGGTCACAAGTGCCTGTGAAATACCTCCCGCGAGACCCACCGGGTCCGGTTCACCCACAGTTGCCAAAGCAGCAAAAGCTTTAATCATTCCGGTTACCGTACCCAATAATCCGACCAGAGTCGATATCTGAGCAATGGTGGATAAAATAAACATATTCCTGTTCATTAGAGGGAGTTCCAATTGGGTGGCTTCCTCCAACTCTTTTTGTATGAGGTAAATGTCTTTCTGATCCATTTGGCTGACCTTTTTTCTACTCAGATAAGTACCTATTCCGGTCTTTACTACATTGGCTACCGCACCTTGCTGTTGATCGCAGAATTCATTGAGTTCTTCCCATTTTCCGTCTGCCAGTTTAGCACGTACTCCACTGATAAATTCCCGCAAATTCCCTTTACCGGAGGAGAAACGAATAGCCAGAAAACGCTCGACCACATATACCAGCATAATCAATTGAAAAGAGAGTAGCAAAATGACTATGGGACCACCTTTGTAAACCACACCGAGGATATTATTGTCAATGGGCTCATTGGTCGGATCCCCATCCACAAAGTTATCGGGATGCCCCATCAACTGATAAAAAATAAAATAAGCCGCCACCAGTGAAAGTGGAATAACCAACAGTGAGAGGTTGAGATTGATTTTTTTTAACATTGAGATTTGTTTTACAGTAAATCTTAATAAGCCAAATTTACAAAAATCAATTGTTTGAGTTTAAATTGACGGCCTTATTTTTTCTAAATTTTACGAAACTTTGCTAATAGAGGTGATATTTAGCTTTAGCGAGTTTTATTTTTTTCTAAAGCTTAAAAAAATTGTCATAATCCCACCATATTGTACAATTTGGAAACAAATTGAAAACAAAGCACTTTCAGTTTGGATTCAAATGTTTAGTTTTGCAAAAAAATTAATTTAATGAGTAGCAGTAAGACAGATAAGTTTCAATATCACGACTATTATGTAATAGATGAGCTTTTGGATGAAAACCACATTCTGGCTCGTCAGGCTGTAAGGGATTGGGTAAAACAAGAGGTTAGCCCCATTATCGAAGAATATTCTGACAAAGCAGAATGCCCTACACATCTTTTTAAAGGTTTGGCTGAAATTGGAGCTTTTGGACCGAGTTTACCTGAAAAATACGGTTGCGGTGGAATGGATGAAATTGCCTATGGTATCATTATGCAGGAATTGGAAAGGGGTGATTCGGGTATCAGGTCAATGGCTTCAGTGCAGGGTTCTTTGGTGATGTATCCCATATTCAGATATGGAACTGAGGAACACAGACAAAAATACCTTCCCAAATTGGCTTCGGGAGAACTCATTGGTTGTTTTGGGCTGACAGAGCCGGACTATGGCTCTAATCCTGCCGGGATGATTACCAATATCAAAGATGATGGGGATGCCTATATTCTAAACGGGGCTAAAATGTGGATTACCAATTCACCTGTTGCTGATATAGCTGTAGTTTGGGGAAGAGATGAAGCGGGTAAAGTCAGGGGTATGATAGTAGAGATGGACTGGCCCGGTGTTTCCGCACCTGAAATCAAAGGCAAATGGTCATTGAGAGCCTCGGTTACCGGAGAACTGGTTTTTGAGGACGTCAGAGTACCTAAGACCCATATGTTAGAGATTAGTGGATTAAAAGGACCTCTGTCCTGTCTTTCAAAAGCAAGATATGGTATTGCCTGGGGAGCTGTAGGTGCCGCATTAGATTGTTATGACAGTGCGTTGAGATATTCTCTGGAGCGCATACAGTTTGATAAGCCCATCGGGCAATTTCAGCTTACGCAAAAGAAACTGGCTGAAATGATAACCGAAATCACCAAAGCTCAATTGCTTAACTGGAGATTGGGGACTTTGGCAAATAGTGGAAAAGTTACTCCTGCGCAAATATCTATGGCGAAGAGAAATAATGTTGCTATTGCATTGGATATAGCAAGAGAAGCGAGACAAATTCACGGTGGCATGGGTATCACCAATGAGTATCCCGTGATGAGACATATGATGAATCTGGAGACTGTTTTGACTTACGAAGGTACCCACGATATACATCTGTTGATTACGGGTCACGATGTTACGGGCTTAAATGCTTTTAAATAGCGGATAACTTCAGTCAAATCAATAAGAAAATGAAAAATAGTACGTTTAGGGTTGTGAACTTTTAGGACATAATACAATGAGCAGGTTTCAATATCTTATTACACTCACCACATTAATTTTTTCAGTTGGCAGTTTTTT